>DATLGQ010000222.1:0-12614 GCA_035540435.1 Fimbriimonadaceae bacterium | reverse complement strand
GGGTGAGGGGACGCCCGGAGAAGACACGCCCTCCCATCCACCCGTCCACCCTTCGCATCCAATCATCGAGCTTTTCTCCGCCAACCCCTGGCGCAAGCACGCGGTCATCGCGATCCTGCTCGGCGTCGTCGTGATCGCGGGAGCCGGAACGATGGCCTACTGGCACCCCAACCTGGTCCAGGCCGTCAGCGAAGGCCTCTCCGCCGATGCGGTCAAGGACCGCAAGAGCTTCGCCACCTACACGCTGCACATCGGGACCCTGCTCGGCGTGCTGTTCGTGCCATGGCTCTGCGAGCGCCTAGGTCGGCGACAGGCTCTTCTCACCTTCTTCGTGGGAGCGCTCGCGTCCGTGGTGGTGACCCTGTTCGGAGCCACCAGCTATGAGCGCATCCTCTTCTTCGGGCCGCTCATGACCTTCTTTACGATCGGCGTCAGCGGCGCGGTCGTGCTCTACTTCCCGGAGCTGTTTCCCACCCGCCTCCGGGCTACCGGCGCCGGCTTCGGCTACAACACCGCTCGCATCTTCACGGCGCCGATCCCGATCCTCACGGGGCAGCTCGCCGACACGTACGGGATCACCACTGCGGTCATCGCCACGGCGCTCGGGCTGTACGTGCTGGGGATCCTGACCCTCCCGTTCGCGCCCGAAACGAAGGGCAAAGCATTGCCTGCATAGCGGTCGCTACAAACCAAACTGCATCATCGACCCGCCGAGGTCGTGCTTGATGTCGAACCACTTGCGCTCGTTGTACTTGAAGCAGATCTCGCCAAGCTGCTCGTCCGATTTGATGAGCAGTTCGTCCACGTTCTGTCCGTGTGCAGCGCTGACGCCTTCCGCATCTTTGACCGCCTGATCCTGGCCTCCTCGCTGGAAGATGCCGTACAGGTCGCTGCCGATCTGCTTGAGGCGTCCGATCTCGCGCTGGATGTTGACGAAGGAGCCGTGATAGTTGTTGTAGAGCGGCATGCACTCGGCCGGCGGAGGCAGGCTGTTCAGCTTCTGACGCAGTGCCTCCCACTCTTGAAGCATCGAATCGACTGGGATCAGGTCGGACAGGTCGAGCTTGGGAATGGAGTCGCCCTCTTCGTTGATCATGGCGCTCACGCCCGCGGAAGAAACCCGCGCGGCGATGTTCGACATGCTCGCCTGCAGCTTCACCGCCTGTCGCCGGTGCAGGGCGTTCTTCTCGCGTTCGATGCGTTCCAGGTGCTCGAGCCAGCGCCGGACGTCGTCCGGCATTCTGATGGGCTCCTCCGTCGCGCTGCGCACCACGCCCGGCCCCGTGTCCTGCCCTTGGGCGCGCAAGAGGTCGGGATTCATATCCTGACCTTGCGCTCGCAGCATCTCCTTGGGCTCCTCACGGGCTCCGAAGCGCAAAAGACCAGCCGCGTTCAAACCCACCAGGATAAGCGCAAGCGCACCGGCGGCTCCCAAAGCGATCATCCACGGGGCGATCTTCGGGCGGTCCGGCACGTAGCCGGCAGGCGTCGCAACTTGGGCTCTGGGCGCGGAAGGCTGCGACGCCGCGTTGAGCATCTGCCCGCAACTCGAGCAGAAGGGCACTCCGGGCGCCACCGCTTGGCCACATCGTGGACATGTCATGGCTCTTACATTGTAGGACGTCTCAGCCAGGCCGCATTGTGCGTTGGGCGTTGGGCGTTGGGCGTTGGGCGCAGGGTGACTGGCGTCAATCGTCGATCCCGTCAAGAAGTCAATCATCGATCGTCTTCTCGGAACGAATCGCGGCACCATGCGTCCATATGCTTCACGCGATGCACAACTGTCAGTGATGCCAGTTTTGGCAGTGATTCCTGGCCTAAAGACGGAGAATTGCGAATCCTAAAGGCGGTTTGATCCGACGCTACTTGTATCGGCGGAGGAGACGCCGAGACATCCATGAGACACCACCTTAACGAAGAACATCCTCTCCGCACCTTCTTTGGAAAGGTGCTCCACCACTCGCTGGTCGATCAGCTGGGGCTGAACGACCAAGAGGTCGAGCGGTATCTCGTCGAGATGCTCGTCGAGTTCCTGCACAACGACCGCATCTATCTCATTCGCGACGCTGAGGGCCGTCGGGTGGAGACGGTGGCAGAGATGGTCGTCGAAGGCGACGTGCGCTTGAACGCTTCCTCCTTCGACCGAGAGCGTGAGGTTCATCGCCACATCGGCGACTTTCTCCTCTTCTGGTCCGGCGTGTTTCCGGAGTTCCTCAAGCGAATGAAGCGGCCCGGTTCGCTCGACGCGCTGGTCGACGTGGTGCGGCAAGGCAAAACGAGCTATCACATCGTGAGCACGTTCGAGCACGACCCTTACGGGCAGCAAGCCCCGGTGTTCAGGAAGCTGAGCGATCGGTTCGAGGCCTATCAATACGGCCTCACCCTCGTTCGGGGCTCGTTCGAGGGCTTGGCCGCAAAACGCTGGCGCGAAGGGTTCGACGCCTAACCGATCTGACCCAGCACGTCCTTGAGCGAGGAGGCGGATCGATGCAGCCCCTCCCGCTCTTCCGAGCTGACCGCAGGTTCCAAGATTTCGACCACGCCGCCGCGGCCCACCTTCGTCGGCAACGACAGGCTGATGTCGCTGATCCCGAGCTTGCCGGTCTGTACCGCGCTCACCGGGAGAATCGCCTCAGAGTCGAGCGCGATCGCCTCCACGACCTCCTTGATCGAGATGCCGACGGCCCGCCCAGCGCCACCTTTGAGCCGGATCACCTCGGCGCCCGATTTCTTGGTGAACTCGAAGACGCCTCGCGCGGCTTCATCCGTGTAGCCGGGGATGCTCGCGATGGACACCCCATTGACGGTCGCGCTCGACCAGATGGGCACCATCGAGTCACCATGCTCTCCGAGGATGAGCGCGTGCACGTCGCGCGCGCCGACCTTGAAGTGGTCGGCCAGCAACGACCGGAACCGGCACGTGTCGAGCACGGTGCCAAGGCCCAGCACCTGGCGCTCGGGCAGAATCCCGCTCTTGGCGGCGAGGTGGGTCAGGATGTCGACCGGGTTCGACACCACGAGGATCGTGGCGCCCTCTGCCAGCCTAACGCCCTTGAGGGAGTTGAGAATCTCACGAAAGAGGCCGACGTTGCGGTTGATCAGCTCTAGGCGGCTCTCGTCCGGCTTGCGGCGCAGTCCGGCCGTGATCACGACGCAGTCGCTGCCTTCGACGCTCTCATAACCGCCGCTGGTGAATCGCTGGCTCGCCGTTAACGCGGCTCCGTGCCGCAGATCGAGCGCCTCACCCGCCGCCATGTCCTGGTTCATGTCGACCAGGGCGATTTCGCGAACGATGCCGCCAAGCTGCAGGGCGAATGCGGCGTCCGATCCGACGCGCCCGCCTCCTCCGATGATGCTCACTTTCATGGCCTGATTATGGCGGGCGGCTGAAGGCTCGGGGGGTTACTCGATCATGTTGCGGTTATAGTGAGACTGCCCCAAGAGCCTGAACTGGCTTCGGTGCTCGGCGAGATTAGGTCGATCTGGCCGGCCTTGTTGTTCACGAGGTTGAGCTTTGTTGAGCACTCGCGGGCGTCATGGATCACTTTGATATCCATGACAAGATCTCGAGATCGCATCACTCTGACCCGCATCTGAAGCCGAGCTCCCGTTCGCTCGTCCTGGACCACTGTCTCGAAGTTGGTGGCCAACTCGATCGTGCCCCGCAGAACCGCCTTCTCGATCGGTAAGGAAAGCGAGTACGAAGCGCGCACGCGAGCCGGTGCAATGTCAAAGCGGCGCAAGTGGGACTTGAAGGCTTCTAAATCGGCCCTGGTGCCCCTGACGGTGATGATCCCTCGCTCATCATTGGCAACGGGCCAGACTTGCCGGGGCGCATGCTCGAACGCCCTTGCCAGGAGCCTCGACGGCCGCACATAGCGAACCGAGATCACCTCCTCTTGCACCTGACCGAATGCGAAGGCGGCGACTGCCAGCAGGAGGTGACGGCTCAGCATGCTCCAGTATAAGCAGCAGGGGTCACAATAGCCAGATGAACCAGCCCCTGCCCGCGGAGGTCCTGAACGAGGCGCTGCCCTACATCCAGCAGTTCAAGGGCCACACCTTCGTGATCAAGTACGGAGGCAGCGCGATGACCGACCCCGAGCCACTGACGGGCGTCATCCGCAACGTGCTTCTTCTTCAGCTCGTGGGGATCAAGCCGATCCTGGTCCATGGAGGCGGGCCGGAGATCGACCGCTGGCTGGCGCGCCTCGGCAAGGAAAAGCGCACGGTGGACGGCCTGCGAGTCACGGACGAGGAGTCGATGGAGATTGTCGAGATGGCGCTGGCCGGGAAGGCGAACAAGGCGCTCGTCAGTGAGATCGAGAGGGCGGGCGGCAAGGCGGTGGGGCTGAGCGGGCGAGACGGTTCTCTGTTCGTCGCAGAACCGATATCTGCGGAGCTGGGCCGCGTCGGCAAGGTGGTGCTGGTCAACCCCGAGGTTGTGACGATGGCCTGCTCTGCCGACTTCATCCCTGTGATCTGTTCCGTCGCCGCCGACGTCCAGGGCGGACCGCTGAACGTGAACGCCGATTCGGCTGCCGCTGCGCTCGCCGGCGCGCTACAAGCTACGAAGCTGATCCTGCTGAGCGACACGGATGGGGTCTTCACGGACAAGGAGGATGCTTCCACGCTCATGTCGAGCCTCACGCCGGACCAGGCGCAAGACCTGATCTCGACCGGGCGCGCGGATCAAGGCATGATCCCGAAGCTGGAAGCGGCGCTCGCCGCGATCGAGGACGGGGTGCCTTACGTCCACTTTCTGAATGGCTCCGTGCCGAACGCGGTTTTGGTCGAGGTCTTCACCGACCAAGGCATCGGAACGATGATGACTCGGGTTCCTAGCTAGGCCATGTTCGGCCCTCGGTTGTTAACTTCAAGTGAGTGGACCTATCGTTAAGATCTTCAGAGGAGGGTAGTTCCCTTACTTCAGGCGCGAGGGCAGGGCCACTACAATGGAAGACGCGCCGAGCAAGGCAAGCCTTGCCGGCGCGAACTTCTCAAGCTCCTGGCAGCTCGCCTCCCTTTCGAGAAGCGCTCCACTCGGAGCCTCCAAGCTTCTCATCGGCCGCAGCGAAGTCTTGCGACTCCACCCTCAACCGCGATCCGCCTGGTTGTGGCGTTTCGTTCGAGGCCCGTGTCGATGTACACCTCTTAGGCCTCTACGCTTGACCGGATCAATCGTCATTCTCCCGGCCAAGGGAGCGAAACTCCGTCCTTCCGTTGCGCTGGGGACGCTTGGTCCCCCATCGCTACGTGTCCAGGGGCCTAGATGCCAAGCCTGCCCTGAACTGTTGCAGAAGGCTGTTCCCAGCGGTGGCTTTCGCCGGGCCGCTCACCACCCGCAGGTGGCGGAGAGTTTCCTCTCGAGAACGTCGAACTCTTCTGGGGGGAAGAAGTCCCCTTTTCGCCGGGGCGAACCCCGGGGCCGCGACCTATTCCTTCGCGGCGAGTTCTGGATATACGATATCACGCCAGGAACGCTTGTGCAAGCACTTTTTTCAGTTCTTTTCCACAATTTTTTTGGGGAAAAGTGGACTGGGGTAGACGCTGTAGTTGAACCACCTTCGCCCGCGGTCCACGGCTAGCTGACCACGCCCAGCGGCGGCATCGTCTTCCACTGGCCGCGCGTGAAATCCGGCACGTCGAGCGAGCGACCTCGGTTCGCGACCGACATCTCGCTCAGCGGCCCCACCACCGACCACGCCGCGGCGTCATAAACGTCTTGATCGAGTGGCAGCCCGTTTCGAAGGCAGTAAACGATCCGCCATAGCATCACAAAGTCCATCCCGCCGTGTCCGCCCTGGTTGGAAGGGTCGCTCGCGACCCGCTTCCACAGCGGATGCTCATACCGCTCATACCACGGCGCCAGGTTCTGACCCTGCGTCCAAGCCTCGGTGGTAGAGGTCGCCGGGTGCTCCGTTCCCTTCTCGACCACGATGCGGTTGGGAAAACCGGCCCATACGCCCCGGGTTCCCTGGATCAGATTCAGGCGGGTGTACGGGCGAGGGAGCTGTTCGTCCCATTGCACCAGAATCGTTTTGCCAAGCGCCGTCTTGATGATCGTGGTGTTGATGTCGCCGCACACGAACTTCAGCCGGCGGCGAGGGTGCCCTTCCGGAAACTTCTCCCGCGCGTAGATCTCACGGACCCGCGAAGGAGATGACATGGAGGACAGGTAGTCGAAGCGGTCGCCCCGGTTGATGTTCATGTACTGGGCGACCGGGCCCAGTCCATGAGTGGGGTAGAGGTTTCCGTTGCGCCTGGTGTAGTGCAGCGTGCGCCAGGAGCCGGTGCCGCGCTCGATCTCGTGCATCTGGCCCCGCAGGTCGTGGATGTAGGCGGCCTCCCCGTGCAGCAGCTCGCCGAAGACGCCCTGGCGGCACATGTTGAGCACCATCAGCTCCTCGCGCCCGTAGTTGACGTTCTCCATCATCATGCAGTGGCGCTGGGTTTGCTCCGCCGTGTCCACCAATTCCCAGCAACCGTCTACCGTGATTGCAGCCGGCACCTCGATGAACGCGTGCTTCCCGGCCTTCATGGCGGCGACCGCCATCGGCACGTGATCCTGCCAGGGGGTGGAGATGATCACGATATCGACCTTGGGGTCTTGGACCAGGCGCAGGTAGTCGCGCGGTCCGTTCGTGTAAAGGGTCGGCGCGGGGCGGCCCTTGTCCACCACCCGCTTGGCACTCGTGTTGGCGCTGGGCGCGTGAACGTCGCAGATCGCGGTCACCTCGACCCCGTCGATCGAGAGCATCTGGGCGACGTGACCTGAGCCGCGCGCTCCTACTCCTACAAATCCAACGCGCACCCGCTCCATCTTCGGAGTGGTCAGCCCCACCACCGATTTGCCGCGGCGCTGTGGGGGCGCGGTGGGATCCCCTTTCGAGGTCATCGCCATCCCGATTCCGGCAGCAGCACCCGCCTTGAGCAGGTCCCGTCGATTGATCTTCTGGGCCATACGGCCAGTTTATCTAGGCTTGCGCTCACAAGCGAGACCCGACCATGAGCCAAAGCTGGTTTTGTCCTTGATTTCGCTTCCCAAATCCAGCGTTCGAGACGTGCAGGAACCGGAGCCCCAGCATCAAGCCGTTACGCCACTCGTAGCCGCCCCCAAAGACGGGGGAGGAATTGAGTCTTACGTCGAGGTCTTCGGTTCGGCGTTCGGTGTACTGGGCGCCCCAGCCCAGTTCGAGGAAGCCCCGGATCGAGCCGCGCCAGCCGGAGTAAAAGCGGGCCAAGGCTAGGAGCCCATAGGAGTTGGTAGTGTCGGCCGGCGAGCGCCCCTCTCCAAAGCTGCGGGTGCGGTTCAGGTAGCCCTCCAAGACCAGCACTCCGGGACGCGAGCGGTAGTCCAACTGCCCCCACTCCTGCTCCCACTGGATCGAGAGCATGCCGCCGGTCCGATGATCTTCCGAGCCCATAAAGACCACGGAGTGACCCGCGCCAACCCATGCCGCCCAATCGGATTGGCGGTCGGCAGGGAGGCATAGGTGTGCGCCCGTACAAGTCAATGCGATGGTCAGGAGGAGCCGCGACATAGAGAACAGAGAATGATAGCTTCGGCAGACGGGGGCGAGGCGGATGAAGTTCCCGTACTGTCCGCGACCCGATGACCGGCAGCGCCTAGGCGAAAAGCTGCTCCGCGAAATCGAGCGCTTTGAAGTCGCGCAAATCCTCAGGCTTCTCCCCAACACCGACGAGCTTCACGGGCACCTTGACCCGCTCGTACACGCCCAGCAGCGCGCCACCGCGGGCGGTTCCGTCGAGCTTGGTCAGGACCAGCCCGGTCACGCCTGAGGCCTTGGTGAACTCCTCCGCTTGCCTGATCGCATTTTGACCGGTGTTGGCGTCGAGGACCAGAAGCACCTCGTCGGGCGAGCGCCCGAGCGCTTTCTCCACCACTTTCGCCACCTTCTGGAGCTCGCTCATGAGGTTCCCCTTGCTGTGCTGCCGGCCGGCAGTGTCCGCGAGCACGAAGTCGATACCGCGGGCATTGGCCGCGGCCACCGCGTCGTAGATGACCGACGCGGCATCGGATCCGGGCTGGCTGCGGACGATCTCGACTCCCAGTCGATTCGCCCAAACCTCGAGCTGCTCGATCGCGGCCGCCCGAAAGGTATCCCCGGCTGCCAATAAAACCGAATATCCCTTGCGCTTGAGCAGATGCGCGACTTTTGCGATCGTGGTGGTCTTGCCAACTCCGTTCACTCCGACGAACAGGTATACGGTCGGCCCTTCGTCGGCGACCTCCAACCCGGGAGCACCATCCTGTCGGAACCGGGCCACGATCGAGCGCTTGAGCCGGTCCTTGATCCCCTCGGCGTCGGTGATGCGCTCCTCGCGGATCGATCGCCGCAACTCCTCGAGAATCTCCTGGGCCGTCTTGACGTTCGTGTCGGCCTGCAAGAGGGCTTCTTCGAGCTCCTCGTAGAGCTGCTCGTCGATGATCCCTCGACCCATCATGCGGTCGACCTGCTGCATCAGGCGCTTGAACATGCGCCAGTAGCGTACCGGGAGCGGAGCTGGCGACTCCGGGCTGGGAAAGCCGTTCGTGAATGCAGGCGCTGGAGGTTGAAGCCTAGCGGCTCAGCATCTCGCGCAGGCGCCGACGCTGCGCCAGGGCGCGAAGCTTCTTGATGGCCTGCACCTCGATCTGCCGGATGCGCTCCCGTGAGAGCTTCATCTCTTTGGCCAGATCCTCTTGCAGGATCGCCTCGCCTTGCCCATCCAATCGAAACCGCAGCCGCATGACCCGCTGCTCGCGCTCGTTGAGCTCCAGCATGATCCGCTGCAGCTCGACCATGACCTCCTGGCTGAGGACCTGCTCCTCCGGGTCGTCGCTCGAGTTGTCGCGAATGAGACCGGCAAGCGTCATGCCGCCGCCATCGCCGACCGACATATCGAGCGAGAGGAGGTCTTGCGACGACTGGATCAAGGCAAGGAGCTTCTTGGAGCTGATGCCCATGGCGGAAGCCAGCTGATCGGGAGTGGGGTCGCAACCGAGCTCCCGGGCCAGCCGAATCCGCTCCTTCTCCACTTTGCGCAAGGATTGGGAAACGTGAGCGGGCAGGCGGATGGCCTTCGACTTGTTGTCGATGGCACGCCCGATCGCTTGGCGAATCCAGTGGGTGGCGTAGGTCGAGAACCGGAAGCCCTTTTCGGGATCGAACCGCTCGGAGGCTTGCATGAGCCCAATGGCGCCTTCCTGGATGAGGTCCTCCAGTGGAATGGCGCGGTTACGATACGTCTTGGCGATGTTGATCACCAGGCGCATATTCGATTCGATGAGACGCTGCTTGGCCGCTCGATCCCCGCGTTGAACGGCACGAGTCAGTTCGACCTCCTCCTCGGCGGTGAGAAGGGGCGCTTGGGTCAGCTTTCCCAGATAGCTGGGAATCCCATCTTCGTGTTCCATCCAGTGTGCGCTCGAAGCCATAGCATCATCGGAGGGGCCTTCGGGCATCGCCCAGCGTGCGCCTCCTCATGCCGCAGTCGGCAAGTGACGTGCCAAATCGTACAGGTCCTAAGTCAAGGCCTCGCCGCATTTGCATTGACGCGGCTCAAGCCCCCCAAGTTTCGCGATACATGCCCTCTGGCTCAACGCCAAAGTTCAACTTTGAAGGCCAATATTCTACCTGTTCGATCCCGGCGATAGTGAATCCTGCAATTCAGGTCTTTTTGCAGATCTCGGGGCGACGCCTTCTTTCCGCCCAGCAAAAAGGTGGTCTGGCTGTTGTAGGTGATGTGCAGGGTTCGGACGCCCATGACGATGTCGAACATTTTGAGGTTGACGAAGTGGCCGAGAACCCGTCCCTCGATGGTGCCGCTGGCCGGCAGCGGCGCGAGCAAGTCCTTCTTGGCAGGCTTCTTCGCGGGGCTGGTCTTCGGCTGAAGGACCTCATCTGTCACCACCGCGGCCCAGGTTTCGAGATTGGCGAGGGTGCGCCCTTGGACGCTTACTTTCATTCCCACGGAGAGATCGCTCAGACCTGCCGGCTTGCCCTTGAGGCGCACGGCCGACTTGTCGGTGGCCCGGTACTGGAACGTCGAGCCGTCCTCTAGCTTGAGCGTCAGGTAGCGGGCATCGACTCTTTCGACGATGCCTCGGCGCGGGTTCTTGCGAACTCCATCAAGCCAGGTCCAGGTATCGCGATCGGCGATCTCGCGCAGCACCGGCGGATCGGAGTCGGTCTTGATCCGGGCCCAGACAGCGTCGCCAGGCGCGAAGACCTTGCGCTCGGTGAGCGACTTCCCGCGCCAGTAGAGCGTCTCAGGCGTGTCTTCGACTCCCAGGGGTTCCGTCCCGATGATCAGGATGTAGCCACGATCGGTCACTTCCGCGATCTTGGCCTGGGCGATGAGGGTTTCCGCCCGGGCGATGGCGACGAGGGCCAGGCAGCTCAGTACGAGTACCAGGCCTTTTGTTCGGCTTGGCGAGCGCATAGCGCAACTATATCACGAACCCGAGGCAACCGCGTCAACCCTCGCGCCCAAGAGTAGTTCTCGGTTACACTCGCCCCATGACGGACAAGATCCGCGTGGTCGTGGTGGACGACGAGCCCGCCTATCGCAACGCTCTTCAGAAGACGTTGACCTTGATGCCCGAGTGCGAGTTGCTTGCGGTTTGTAAGGACGGGCAGGAAGCGCTGGACGTATGCCTGTCCGACCCGCCCGACGTGCTGCTCACCGACATCAACATGCCCCGAATGAGCGGCATCGAACTGACCCGCAAGCTGCTCAAGCAGGAAAAGGGAGTCGCGGTGGTGATCCTGACCGTGCAAGAGACGGACGACGTCATCTTCGACGCGTTCCGGGCCGGCGCCCTCGGCTACCTGCTGAAGACCTCGACGCCCCAAGATGTCATCGAGGCCATTCGGTGCGCCGAGCGGGGCGAGGCGAAGATCACTCCCAAGGTCGCGGTGCGAGTTCTCGAAGATTTCCGCCGGGTGAAGGAAGACGACGAGGTGGACGATGGAGAACTGTTCGTGCTGAGCGAGCGGGAGGCCGAGATCCTGGACCTCGTCGCAGAGGGGATGCGCAACAAGGACATTGCGGCCCGGCTTTGCATCGCCGAGAAGACGGTCAAAAACCACGTCAGCAATATCCTCAAGGCGCTGCAGGTCAACAGCCGAACCGAGGCGGCGATGAAGGCCGTCAAGGCGCGGCTGGTGGAAAAGTAGCTCGCCCAAGGGGAACAACTTCCTGTTCTTCGTCGTCAAGGCGCACTGGGGGAGCGGCCTCTCGACGAGGCAGGAGGAATCATGTTGCGCAAAGTTTTCCTCGTCGCCGCACTGGCGGCATGCGTCCTCGCGATCGCGGCGCAGGGGGCGATCGCTCGTGGTTCGCACGGCCGTGGCGTCCTGACCAACCCAGCGGGAGCACGCGCCGAGTTCAACTATGAGGTGGCGCAGATCCTGCGTGGCCAGGTGTCTCGGCTCCAAGGTCGATTCAGCTTCGCAGGGCCAGTGCCGGAGGGCGCCGGCAGAGTGAACATTTCGCTCCGTCAGTTGGCCCACCTTTCGGTCGATGGCAGCGTGTGTGAGTTCGGAGGACCTGCCGTGATGCTGGTGCGCCGGGGGTCACAGCTTCATGAAGTCCGCGGGCATCTCAGGGCTCGGGCGCACGACCGGCGAAATCGGGAGCACCCGCATGGGGAGCCCGATCTACTCGCGCTGAGCTTTAGCCGGGAAGAGGAGGTGCTTTACACCTTCCGGGGCGCAGTGGGTCCTGGGGACCTGACGGTGTTCGTGCGAAGAGTCCGCTAGGCGTGCCCCGCCACACCATCGCCAGACATGCCCCGGTCACAATGGGGCATGTCTGTTCGCGTGCGCTTTGCTCCAAGCCCGACCGGCATGCTCCACGTCGGCGCCCTGCGCACCGTGCTTTACGATCATCTCTTTGCCAAGAAGCACGGGGGCATCCACATCCTGCGCATGGAGGACACCGACCGCAGCCGCTACAACCCGGACTCGGAAGCGGAGTTTATCGAGTCGCTCCGCTGGGTGGGGATTGACTTCGACGAAGGCCCGCATGTGGGGGGGCCGCATGGGCCGTATCGGCAAAGCGAGCGCAAGGAAGCCGGCATCTACCAGCCTTGGATCGAGCTCTTGCTCGAGCAGGGTCATGCCTATCCCGCCTTCGACACTGCCGAAGAGCTCGACGAGATGCGGCAGGTTCAGACCCTGAATCGCCAGCCGGTCGGTTACTTTGGGGGCAAGTGGCGCGACGCGGGCCCCGAAGAGGTAGCAAGAGCCAAGGCGGCGGGCACCCCCTTCGTGATTCGCCAGCGCATTCCCCGGGGGCGGAGCATCGTCATGCAGGACGCCATCCGCGGGCGCATCGAGTTCGACAGCGACGAAGTCGACGATACGGTGCTGATCAAGTCGGACGGCATGCCCACGTACCACTTCGCCGCCCTGGTGGACGACCATCTGATGGGCATCACTCACGTGCTGCGGGGCGAGGAGTGGATCTCGTCGGCCGCCAAGCACGCGATGCTGTACGAGATGTTCGGGTGGGAGATGCCGGTGTTCGTCCACTGCCCGGTCATCAAGGGTCCCGACGGCAAGAAGCTCTCGAAGCGCCACGGCGCGACCCGGGTACTGGAC
>DATLGQ010000221.1:0-7803 GCA_035540435.1 Fimbriimonadaceae bacterium | reverse complement strand
GCCCTTTGGCTGCCAGTTTGGCAACGTGACGACCGGCATGTCCTTCAATTCCGAGCTGAGCGGGGCCAAGCTTCAAGAGATCAAGGAGCCTTACGAAACGGTGCTGATCTTCGAAGTGGAACAGCCGGCGGCCAATCTGTCGGGCGAGTACACCGCTCGACCGAAGTCTAGCGGCCCACCCTTCATGTTCGGCGAGCGGCGCGACTGGTTCTTCGTGACCATCAAGGGCAAAGGGAACCTGGACGAGTTCGGCGAGGAAAACTCCAGGGGCGGCGCGCTCAAGATAATAGAACGGGAGTCGCAGTAGATCCGAAGATCGCTCCCTATCGCCAAGCGGTCGCCAACGCCGCTATAGTAGGGGCGGGTGTCCGGATTCAGGAATCTGCCAAAGGTCGACGCATTGGCCGCAAGCGACATGCTGGCGGCTTATCCCGAGCGGGTGCGGGTCTCGGCCGCGCGTGCGGCAGTGGATCGCCTTCGCGAGGCTCTTCGGAATGGGCAGGCGCCCGATCTCCAGAACCCGGAGGTGTTGGCGCTTGCGGAGGCGAAGCGGCTGTCGCGCCCGAGCCTGCGGCGGGTCATCAACTTGAGCGGCGTGGTCCTGCACACCGGCTTGGGCCGCGCAAGGCTGGCGGCTTCTGTTGCCGAAGAGGTGGCCCAGGTGGCGGCCGCTCACTCCGCGGTCGAGCTGGATCTTGATACGGGCAAGCGCGGCGACCGGCAGAGCCACGTTCGCGAACACCTTCGTGAGCTGACTGGCGCCGAGGCGGCTTTCGTGGTCAATAACGCGGCGGCCGGAGTCTTGCTGAGCCTCACGGCCCTCTGCGCCGGTCGTCCAGTCGTGCTGTCCCGCGGCCAGATGGTCGAGATCGGTGGCCAGTTCCGCATGCCGGACGTGGTGCGCCAGAGCGGGTGCCAATTGGTCGAAATCGGCTGCACGAACAAGACCCACTTGGGCGATTACGAGCAAGCCTTGTCCGCACATGCCGAAGCTTCCGGAGCGATCCTGCGTTGCCACCCCAGCAACTACAAGATCGTTGGATTCACATCCGAGCCGGCACCTGAGGACCTGGCCCGCCTCGCGCACGAGCGCGGCTGGCTCATGATCGATGACGTCGGCTCCGGCTGCCTGCTCGACACCACGCAATACGGCCTGCCCAGGGAGCAGACCATGCAGGAGGCATTGGCGTCGGGCGCGGATGTGGTGATCGCCAGCGGGGACAAGATGCTCGGCGGAGGTCAAGCCGGCTTGATCGTCGGCTCTGCCGCCGCGATCGACCGGATCCGGCGTCACCCCCTCGCCAGAGCGGTACGGATCGACAAGCTCTCGATGGCCGCGCTCGAGGCGACCCTGCGCCTCTACCGGCACGGTCGCCATCACGAGATTCCGACCTGGGCGGCTTTGGGCCGAGATCTGGATCAGGTGCGAGCGCTGGCGGAGCGGCTTGCTGCCGCTCGGCCAGGATCGGAGGTCGCGGAGGGAAGGACCGAGGTGGGTGGGGGTTCGGCCCCCGGCGCATCGGTTCCGACTTGGCGAGTCGCTTTGGAGGGTAACGCGGACGAGCTGGCTCGCGCCTTGAGAGTTCTGGACACGCCGATTGTGGGCCGAATCGAGGACGGGCGGCTCTGGCTCGACCCACGAACGCTGGAAGATGATGAGGTTGCGGAGGTCGAAGAGGCGCTTGGACGACTCTGACCGCATCATCGAAAACGACGATCTCCGGCAACTGCTTGAAAGCGTTCCCGAGGCTCGAGCGCGCGAAGCGGAGCTGGCGGCGGTGTATGCGGTGGCAGCCGCGGATCACCTGGGGCTTTGCGAGCCGGACCTGCGAAACCTGCGCCTCCAAACGCCCCGGCTGGTCTTAGGTTGCCCATACAGCTTGTCCCTGGCGCTCGAGCGCATCGCCCGCGCCGCCGCTGCCTACGCTTCTGTCGCTGACCGCACCGCGCCACCCAAAGGTCCTGGAGCCGGTGTGGATGCGGACAGCGCCGAGGGGGCCGCGGTCGCGGCCGTCGCCCACTTGATCCAGCCCATCGGCGAATCCTGATCCGATGGCCGTCCGTATGTTCGCCTGGTGAACAACGCGCTTCGCTCTCAGGTCGGGAAGACCGTCAAGGTCTACATGAATCAGGGGCTCTCGGACCGGGGGGTTCTGATCGAGGTCGACGACAAGTGGGTGGTGCTGGAGCAGCCGGATGGCCAGCGTCTATACCTGTCGCTGGCCCAGGTCCGCCTGGTCAAGCCGCAGAAGGATTAGATTGGGTTGTCAAGGGGGTGTTGGACGCCGCCGAAAGACCAACACCCACCCAATCGGCTAAGGCATTCGTTTGATCTTGTACTTGATCACGGCTCCGTCTCCGACCTCGACGGTGCCTTCGCATCGAACCAGCTTGCCCGATTCCAGCTCGATCCAGGCTTTGCACTTCAGCCTCCCTGGCGTATCTTCGCTGGGAGACACCTCGCACGATGACTGCAGCACGACCAGCGCCATGCCCTGCTCCTTCGTGACCTCCACTACAGCGCCTTTCCCGCTGATCGTCGAGTTGCCGTCTTTCGCCTTCCAGACGATGCCGAACTCCTTCTTCAGCTGCGTCGGTCCCGGCGCGTACGAACTGATGACGAGCAGCGCGTAGGCGAATCGGTGGTCACGAACCTCCACCACGTCCGGCAAGCCGTGCCGGTCGAACTTTGCTTCGAATGGCTCGGGCAGGCCGTCCACCATCTCCGAGCCGTCCACGACCATGCTGAACTCCTTAGGGGTGATGGATACGTCGGCGGTGCCGTCAGGATGAGCCTTGACGACCTTGCTCTCCAGTAGTGCCCTGGCGGAGCCATTGGAACCCTCAAGCACCAATTCGGCCGTGATCTCATAGCGGGTGAGCTCACCCTCCTTGTAGCTGCGGATGATGTTGAGGCTTGCTGCGCCGGCCGCCGGGGGCGATTGAGCGACGACGTCAGTGGATGTGGGCGCCGAGACGACGGCGCAGAGAACGAGGAATGGCGAGAACATCTTGGGACCTCCGATGGGACTTGCCCGACTGCTGGTTCAACTGGTCAGGCTCTGCCGCCGTTGCGCCGGTGGTCCATAGGGCCCACTGCCGCTACACTTCCAGCGCTTCGCGCTCCTGATCGACCTGCCGAACGGCGTCGCCGAACGCCCCTATCATCTTCTCCACCGCCTTCAGTGGATCGCCCGCGTACGGCCAGATGAACTGCTCTCGTGTCAGGTAGCACTCCCGATTCTTCTTGCCCAGAATCGAGAACACCCGGGGCGAGATCGACGAACGGTCGCGGAACGTCGCAGCGATCCGGCCACCCGCAGCGTCGACCTTGTCGAAGCCCAAGTCCCGGGCCTCCATCCTCAGTTCCATAATCCGGAAAGCGCTGCGAACCGGCTCCGGCGGATGCCCGTAGCGATCCTCGATCTCCCCCTGCACCTCGCTCAACTGGCCCGCCGTCCGGGCGCCCATCATCCGTTGGTAGAAGTACAGCCGCTGCGCTTGGTCCTTGATGTACGTGTCGGGCAGCAGCGCGACCACCGGCACTTCCAAGGTCGGCAGGGGAGCAAGGGAAGCCAAGGGGTCCTTGGGCTCGCCATCTAAGGTCGAGGTTTCCGCCCCCTGCTTGAGCAAGGTCGACTTCATGATCTGAACCTGCTCGTTGATGAGCTGGGTGTAGAGCTCGTATCCGACCGCCGCCATGGCCCCATGCTGCTTTGCTCCCAGCAACTCGCCGGCTCCTCTAATCTGAAGGTCGCGAAATGCCAGCGAGTAACCCGAGCCGAGCGTGGAAAACTCCTGCAACGCCTGCAGCCGCGCCAGGGCGCCCTGCGTCAATTCCTTGCCGGCTTGGTACAGGAAGTACGCATACGCCTGTCGATCCGAGCGACCCACCCGCCCCCGCAACTGGTACAGCTGCGCCAGCCCCAGACGATCCGCGTTCTCTACGATCAGGGTGTTCGCGTTGGAGATGTCGATGCCGTTCTCGATGATGGTGGTCGAGAGCAGGATGTCGATCTCGCCTTTGATGAAGCCGATCATGACCGGCTCCAGCTCCTTTTCCGTCATCTGGCCATGGCCGACCCCGATCTTGGCGGTCGGGATGAGTTTCCGGAGCTTCTCGGCCACATGGTGGATCGACTCCACCCGGTTGTACACGTAGAACACCTGCCCGCCCCTCGCCAGCTCTCGAAGGATGGCCTCCCGTATCACCTCCTCTCCGTAGGGCCTTACGAACGTTCGGATCGGCAGCCGTCCGGGCGGCGGGTCGTTGATGAGCGACATCTGCCGGATGTCCATGAGCGCCATGCTCAGGGTTCGGGGTATGGGGGTCGCCGTCAGGGTCAGCACGTCCACCTCGGTGCGCAGCTTCTTGAGCACCTCCTTCTGCTTCACCCCGAAGCGCTGCTCCTCGTCGATGATCACCAGCCCCAGGTCTTGGAACTCCATCCCCGTGCCCAATAGGGAATGGGTGCCGATCACGATGTCGATCTGGCCTTCCTTGAGCTCCCGCAGAATGCGGTTCTTCTCCGCCGTCGATCGGAACCGGTTGAGCAAGGCAAGGCGGACCCCGAAGTTGCCCAGCCGTTCTTCAAAGTTGCGGAAGTGCTGCTCGCTCAGAATCGTCGTAGGGCAAAGCACCGCCACCTGCCGCCCCGCCTGCGCCACCTTGAACGCAGCTCGAATCCCCACCTCCGTCTTGCCGAAGCCAACGTCGCCGCACACGAGGCGGTCCATCGGAAAGCCCTCGGCTAGATCCCGCTTAACTTCCTGGATCGCCGCCATCTGACTCGGCGTCTCCACCCATGGGAACGTCGCCTCCATCTCCCCCTGCCACGGGGTGTCCGGACCGAAAGGGCGGCGCTGCACCGCCTGCCTTGCCGCATACAGCCGAATCAAATCGCCTGCGAAGGCCTTGGCGTCCTCGCGGGCTTTGCTGATCGTGCGCTGCCACTCGTTGCCTACCAGGCGATTGAGCTTCGGCTCGGCATCGCCCGGGTTCATGTACTTCTGAATGCGATCGAGCTGGTCCGCCGGGACGAACAGCTTGTCAGGCGCCGCGTATTCGATGTACAGCAGCTCCTTCTCGACGCCGTCGATCTCCCGCTTCGCCAGCCCCCGGAAGATGCCGATCCCGAAATGAATGTGCACGACGTAGTCGCCCGGCTTCAGGTCCAGTACCGTGGCGATGGGCGCCCCTTCCAGGAATCGCTTTTGAGGAAGCCGCAGCCGCGCGACGCCGAAGAGCTCGGCATCGGTGACGAACGCCAGCTTCAGATCCGGCATGACAAAGCCGCCCGCAAGGTTGCCGGCGGCCAGGAAAACTCCTGGCGTCAGGTTCTCATCCGAACGTTCTTCCACGATGCCGGAGGGAACGGCAGCATCCTCGGTCGGAAAGATGTCGACCTGCTGAAGAACCGCCTTCGCTCGGTTGGGCTGATCGGTGCAGACCACGATGGTGAAGCCCTGCTTCTGCCAGTTCTGAAGCGTGCTGCCCAATCCGGTCATTAGTGGTCAGAGTTTACTTGGCAGCAGCTTGTTCGCTTTGCCTCGGGAAGGCCGCCGGCTACTTTCTCGTCAAAGCTTGCATCACCAAACTGGCCTTTGCACGATGAGTGACCGCACCCTTTCCGAGCGAGAGAACGAAATCCTGTACCTGGCCGCTGAAGGCGTTACGGACAAAGCGATCTCGGAAGCCCTCGATATCTCCGCCGGCACCGTCCGTACCTATTGGGAGCGCCTGAGAAAGAAGGTGGGCGCCGCGAGTCGTACCGAGGCCGTAGCCAAGGTGCTCGCCGGCAAGCATCGGGAGGCGGTGGCCAGCCTAAGGCTGGCCGAGCTCCGACTCGGGCTCGTGGTTCAGGCGGTCGAACATCTAGCCGTGTTTCTAGTCGGCAAGGACGGCCTGATCATGACGTGGAACCCCGGGGTCCTTAAGGTGCTGGACTTCACCGAGGAGCAATTCGTGGCCAAGCCCTTCAGCATCGTCCTTACGGATGGCGACGTGCTCAGCGGCGCCCCAACGATGGAGCTTCGCAGGGCGGAGGAGCTCGGTCGCTACTCCGACGACCGCTGGCACCGCCGTCGAGACGACACGCTGATCTTCGTCAAAGGGGACACCTTCGCCATCAAGAACGACGCTGGGGAGGTCGAGTTCTTTGCCAAGATCATGCAGGACAGCACGCGCGAGAAGCAGCTTGAGGAAGAGGTCGAGTCGCTGCGGGCGCAATTCCTGGCGCTTACGCGACAGTCGGAGCAGGCAACCGGCGTGTAGGAACTGGGCCCTCTCTGCATCCTAGCCCAGTCCACGATAAGGTGCCAGCGACACCGCCCCGAGGTCCCGACTGGTGGGCAATTCCAGCCAAGATGGAAGCGCGTTCATGGCGCTCATCGACACGATCCGGGACGCACCGGCAAGGTGCTCCGGAGGAAGCATGAAATCATTGGCGGTGCTGTGGAGGATCTCGCCACGGTTGGCACGCGCCTCGAGCGCCTGAGCAAGCTCCTCTTCCGCCCGCGTCGCCACCGCATCCAGCTCCAGGGGCTCGTCCAACAGTAGCAGTCCTTCCTCCCCGAGCAGGTCGATCGCCGACCCCGAGTCAGGGTGGAGCAGGGGACGGTAGAGGTCGAGCCGGTCGAAGTACTGCCGCGACTCCAAAGCCTCCGCGTCTCCCAGAATCAACTCTTCCAATCGATGTGCGGCCTCTTCCGGCAGGTCGAGCGCCTCCCGCTCCATCGAACCGACCAGCATCTCCCGGAAGCTGATCGAGGCGCTGGGATAGAGGGTCTCGCGAGAAGGCGCCAGCGACAGAGCGGGAATCACCCCCACCGAACGCTGTGTGTTGGGGTCGAACTGCCGAATGCTCTCGACCTCGTCCCCGAACAGCTCGATCCGCATCGGCAGGTCGCGCCCGGAAGCGAACACGTCGATGATGCCACCCCGGCGACTGAACTGACCGGGCAACCGGACTGGCTCCTGATGCTCGTATCCGAGGTTCACCAGAGTTCGCAGGAGCCGCTCTGGGTCGATCTCGTCACCCGGCTTGACTTCCAAAAATGCCTCCTGGAGAATCTCGGCCGGCAGCGTCCGCTCGAGGGCCGCCTGCGGTGAAGCGATGACGATGACCGGATCGGGTTCCACCAGGCGCCGAAGCGAGCCTAGGCGCTCCGACAGCGCGATGTGCTCCGGGGCGGCGTCCTCGAACAGCGCGGATATCCCGGAGGGAAGCTGGGTGACGAATGCCTCGGGCACGCCACAGAGAGTGAGCTTCGCCTGCCATTGCAGCGCGCGTTCGTAGTTCGCGGTGACCACTAGCGTCTTGCGTGGGCTCTGCTGGTAGGCCGCCGCGAGCAGCACCGCGCGAGCCTCGTAAGCGACTGAGCGCCATTCGCACGACTCTTCCAGCGCCACGAGGGGCGAGAGGGCCGGCAGCTTAGCTAGGCGACGAGCCCATTGGGAGACGCGCATCATCCGAAGGGTACCAGTGCCTATGAGCGGCGTCGGCGGCGAGCGAGCCAGCCGAGGCCCAACGCGACCGCTGCCAGCGTTCCTGGCTCCGGAACGGGTGTCGGCACGAAGTCCATGGAGACGAATTGCCACGCATCCGCTTGAGCATCGAAGGCATACGTGAAAGTCCCGTCGAGGACGATGAAGTCATTGACGTTGAAGCCGGGCGACATGCCGGGATCTTCTTCGCCGGCGCCTCCGGAAGATTCGTTCTCTCCCAGACCGTCCACTCGCCACCGCACTTGGGGGAGCGTCGAGGTGGGGGGAACGGGTGCATCGAAGGAGAACTCGACCGA
>DATLGQ010000220.1:0-3202 GCA_035540435.1 Fimbriimonadaceae bacterium | reverse complement strand
GAGCTGGAAACCAGAATCTCCTCGCCGAGCCGAAAGAAGCTTTCCAATCCGGGCCAATAGTCGCTGATGATCGGCACTCCACAAGCCGCCGCCTCAAAGAGGCGTACGCTGGGTGAGTACCCCGCACGGATCATGTCGGCTCGGGTGATGTTGAGGGTGAATCGCTGCCGGTTATAGAATGCCCGGTGCTCCGCCGGCGGGAGATGCTCGATTCGCTCGACATTCGACGGCCATTGGATCGTCGCCGGGTATTGCGGTCCGGCCACCACGAAACGCGCGGAAGGCGTCAGTCTAGCGGCATCCAGCATGAGCCGCTCGAGCGGCGGCTGGCGGTCGTCGCTGTACGTCCCCATATAGCCAAGGTCCCACTGCGGCTCTCGAGGCTCCGGAAAGTAGGCTTCTGGGTCAAACGAACAATAGAGCGGCCTTGCCCAAGGGGAGCCCAGCTCCCTTTGAAGGACTTCCAGAGTGGGTCCGCCGCTGAACGAGAAGTAAACGTCGTAACGCGGAATGAGGTCGGGCGAGAGATACTCATGGTCACCGACGGCCAACTTGGCGAGCGTCACAGGGGTGTCGATGTCGTAAAAGCCGGTTGCCCCGTCGGCCGTCTCCAAGACCCATTTCCCCACTTGGACCCCCTCCGGCACGTAAGACCCGACGAGGACGAAGTCGGCGTCCCGAACATCTCGCGCCCAACTTGACTCGAGCTCGTCGATCGAGTCGTAGAGCTGGAGTCGCCCGTAAGGCGGTGTCGGGAGGTCGCGCTGGGCCGCGTACCAGGGCACGTCTCGTTCCAAAAACAGCACGTCGTGGCCGCGTCTCGTGAGTTCCCGTACGAGCCCGCGATAGGTCGTGGCGTGTCCATTGCCCCAGGACGAGGTGATGGACAGTCCCAGAATGACTATGCGGAGGCGATCAGGCATGGGTGAGGCTCCGACCTTCTAGAACCGATTCCAAGAACTCGACCCTATGTTTGTAGGTGTGATGCTGGAGCACCCTCTGGTAAGCCGTTCTGCCAACCTGCCGAGCGCGCAGCTCGTCCAAGCCTTCCAGAAGCGCCGCGACCTCATCTCCAGAGGAAGCCACCAGAATCTCACGGTCTGGCTCAAAGAAGTGGTCGATGCCCTCCCACCAGTCGGTGATGAGGCACGCGGCCGCGCCTGCCGCTTCAAAGACACGGGTCGCGGGCGAGAATCCGTACCGAGCCATGCTCTCGCGGCTGATGTTGAGAACAGCCATGGGGGTGCAGTTGAAGGCGTTGTGGTCCGCCGTAAACACGTGCCCCAGATAGCCCACGTTCGGGGGCATGGCCTTGTCGCCCCACCCGCTCCCGCCGAGCAGGAACTTCCGGTCGGCGAGCATGGAAGCCGGACGCAGGAAGAACTCCTCAACCCTCGATTCCCGATCCGGCAGACGATTCCCCAGGAACGCCAGGTCGCCTGCGAAACGGATATCCGGTTCGACCGGATGGTGTGTCGAAGGATCCAGCGCGTTGTAGATCGGCACGCAGAGCTTGGCGCCCAGAGCACCGTATGCCTGTACGACCGGATCGCCGCCACCATAGGTGAGAATCAAGTCGTAGCGCGGGATCAGCGCCCGGAAAGGATCCGCCGCATTCCCCTCCACCCGGTCCAGAGTTGCCGGGGCGTCGACGTCCCAAAAGGCGACCAGGTTTTGGGGGCGGCGCAGGTCCAGCACTCGTGCCTCCAGCAGCTCATCGAACACCCCCACCCCGCTGGCCTTTACAATAAGATCGGCGCCCGCCGCCTCCGCGAGGCATCGCTCGAGTTCCTGGACGTCTTGCCCCGAATACACGACTACCCGTGCCCATTCAGGATCGGGGATGTCCCGGTGCTGCTGGCGCTCGTAAGCATCGGGCTCGTAGAAGGTGACGTCGTGACCCCGCTCATGAAGCGCCCGGACGATTCCGCGGTAATAGGTGGCGGCCCCGTTCCAATAGGCGCTGACCAGGCTTGACCCAAAGAACGCGATCTTCATACTCCGACCTCCAGCCCGGAAACCTGGGACGTCTCCTGACGCACGATGTCCAGAAGCTGGTCGACCCGATGGCGACAGGTGTGACGCGAGAGGATGGTTTGACGCGCATGCTCGGCCAGTTCGAGCCCCCGGGCAGGCTTTTCCAATAGCATCCGCATGTGCGCCTTCATCTCCTCTCCGTCGTTCGCGATCAGGTAGTCCTGTCCAGGGGAGAACAGATGCTCACTGTCGTGCCATGGCGAGCAAACGAGCGGAATGCCGCAGGCCATGGACTCGAACGGGCGGATCGTCGGGATACCTGGCAGCGACTCGACATAGGGTCGACGTGGCACATGAACGGTGAGGGAGTAGCGCGAGAACACCTCCGGCACCCGGTAGTTCGGCAGGTAGCCGCCGTATTCGATACCATGCCGCTCGAGTGCGTCGATGGCATTAGGAGGATAGCGGACGCCGTACACCTTTGCCTTGAGGCCCAACTCTCGGATCGGCGACAGCAGGAATTCGTGGAGCTCGGCCGTGCGCTCTTCGTCGCCCCAATTCCCGATCCAGACGACGTCTCCCTCCTTCTCCGGGCTCAAGATGGGCTGAAAGATGCGGGTGTCAGCTGCCTCGTGCCATACCCACGCCTTCCGAGCCCATCCATTGCGCAAGTACAGGTCTCGGATGATGCGGCCGAAGGCGAGCACTCCGTCGTAGCCGGCCAGGTCGTATGCCGCCATGGCGTCCGGCTGCGACACGGACCGGTGATGGGTGTCGTGGAACAGAAGCAGGTATTCGCCGTCCTCACGCCGATGCTTTCCCAACCGCGCCACCAGATCCGGCTCGTTCCATTCGTGGACGATGACCAGCTCCGCGCCGGCGAGCGCGTCGGTTAGATCCAGCCGATCCGATCGGAAGCGGACTGAGCTGAGGTTCGGATACGCCTGGTGAAAACCCTGGACCGGCACTTCGCCGTGATCGTGTATCAGGTTTTGGAGCGACCACGCATCTTCCGGTTCGAAGATTGCCACTTCGTGCCCGCGCTCGATCAGCTCACTGGCGACTCCCCGGAGGAAGTGGGCGTTTCCATGGTTCCAGTCACTGATCAGCGAGTGGCAGAAAACGACGACCTTCAAGCTGGTACCGCCTCCTCTGCCGGCGCGCCCACCAAATCGTGATAAACCTCCAGGTACTCCTGCGCCATCCTCTCGGGGCGGTATTGGAG
>DATLGQ010000219.1:0-17389 GCA_035540435.1 Fimbriimonadaceae bacterium | reverse complement strand
CTCCTCCGTCGCCCACGACGCTGGTGAAAGCGCCCAAACCGATGATGTGCGCCCCCTGACGCGCCGCCAGATGGCAGCACTGGATGATGCGCTCGTACACGAACTCCTGCGGGAGCGTCATCATCTGGCGCGGGGTGAGCGGACAGCCGATGAACCAGCCCTCGGTGGTCGCGCCCGTCCGCGACTGGATGCCTTCGATATGGCTCAGGACGATCGGCTGCTTGCGCATGATGATGCGTTCGATCAGCCAATCGGGAGCCCAGCGCGCGAGAGGGTACTTGCGAGCAACATCTCGCGCAGAAATCGGGTGGACGATGAAGGCGAACTTCGTCAACGTAGTTGTCTGCGCTCCTACAGGTTCGAACGGTTCCGCTGCAATGTACCCTCAAGTGTACGGGAACCTGCGCCTTCGGCGGGAGCCCTTAGATCGATGACGGTCGGCTTCCAAGCGAGCCTGGCGAGCAGGTCCAGGTAGTCCTCGGGCTGCATGAGCTCGGGGCGCTTGCCGGCCAGCGTCACCAGAACTGCCTCCATCACGTTGGTGGCGAAGGTCTCGCCTCCCATGACGGGCGTCGTGGTGATGATCCGCCGAGCTCCGGCTTCCCGGAGCCATTCGAGGTCGGCCTTGCGCACCGACTGGGTAAGGATCGTCTTGTCCGACAGCTTCTCGGGCGCGTAGCGACGGATGTAGTGCTTGTCACCGGCGATCAGCGTCGCCCAATCGAAGTGTTTGGGAAAGCGCGGTCGCCGGCGCTCCTGCTGTTTGCCCGTCGGATAAAACCACTTGAAGGGTAAGCGAGTAATGATCGGAAGCGCAACCGTTCCGATCATGCTGACCGCGCGGTAGCTACGCAGGGGAATCGGCAGGCCGAGCCCGAAGAGCAAGTCGCCGTAAATGACATTCGGGCATTGGTCGGCAAGAGCCTGCGCCATTCCGTAGCGATCCACCGCGCTGACCAATAGGACATTCTCTTGCGACCAGTCGACGACCCCGGCGCGGGCCAAGGCGTAAACAGCTTCTCGCTCGAGCGTGTGCTTCAGACCGCTGCCGTCCACCACCGGGGTGTGCCTTGCCCCGCCAACAAGGCGAGCGATTTGCCTGAAGGTATATCGGTGCTTGCCAATCACCACGAAGAGGTCGGCGCCCCCCACCCCCAGCGCATCAACTTTTCCATCCAGGTCAGAAAACATCCTGGCGAAGCGCTGCAGGTCACCATCTACGCCTAGACGCTCGATGCGGAACGGCACATCGAGGATGGTGGTCTCGAACGTCTTATCGTCCTTGCAGGACCCGAGGCTGATCGAGACGACGTGCTTCATGAATCGGGTGAAGCTTAGCCCGGTAGGGCCCAAGCAGATTTACCGGTTTTGCGAGTCAAGCTCTTGAATTGCGGACGTGCTTGAGCCACATTGAAGCATCATTTTGTTTGATTCAGCAAGGGAGATCTCTGTGAAGTTCACTCGTTCGCTTATTGTCACCGCGCTTGTCGGAGTTGGGGTCGCCGCTCAGGCTGTGCCCTACTACTACGTCGACTGGACTTCCGCCACGTCTACCAGCGCAACCGGCACTATCACACTGCCCGACGCCTCGACCATTACCGTCCACGTGACCGGTCCCATGGCTTTCGTGCAGACTGCCGGCGGCACCAACTACTGGAACTTCAACTCCTCGATCTACACGTCGAGCCAGGTTTCGAATGCTCCGAACCATAGTAGCGATATTGTGGCTATCGACCGTGCCTCCACCTACACGGTGACCTTCTCCAGGCCGGTGCAGGATCTCGCCATGAGCATCATGAGTCTGGGGCGCACCAACCTGCACGTCAGCTACGACTTCAACCACGACTTCACGATACACAACTCGGGCAACGGCCACTGGGGCGGCGGCACCCCCTCGCTCTTTGAGGACGTGCCGACGGTGTTGAGGGGTGTCGAGGGGCATGGCGTAATCGTTTTCGACGGTTCGGTCTCCACGCTGACCTGGGTTTCAAACCCTAGCGAGTTCTGGCACGGTTTCACGTTCGGCGTGGCCGGTGTCGCCATTCCCGCGCCGGGTGCCGCCCTCGCGTTCGGTGTTGCCTTGCTGGCCCAACGCAGACGTCGCTGCTAGTAGACCGCGATCCCTTCGATCTCGACGTCTACGTTCTTGGGTAGGCCCGCCACCGCCACGGTCGAGCGTGCCGGGGGCGCGCCTGAAAACAGGGTGCCGTACACCTCGTTCACGGTTGCGAAATGCTCCATCGATGAGAGGAAGATCGTGGTCTTCACCAGGTGCCCTGGGTTCAGGCCGCCGGCCGCCAGCACCGCCCGCATGTTCTCCACGACCTGTGCCGTCTGCTCGCGAACGTCCCCTTCCACGAGCGTTCCATCCGGACGAAGCGGGATCTGCCCGCTCATAAAGAGGAGCCTTCCTTCAGCGCGGATGGCTTGGCTGTAGGGACCAATAGCGGCCGGCGCTTGATCGGTCGAGACGACATCGCGGGTCATGAGCCGAGCATACCGGGCCATTGCGCCGCGACAACGGAAACTGACCCGGGCGTATGGAGGTGTAGGGTAAACCATCCTGCCCATCGATCGAAGTCATGATCCTCCCAAAGAATCTCTCCCTCCTTGCTCTCGTCGCCCTGTCGGCCCCGCTCCTCGCCCAAGATCTGCCCAAGCCCAAGGGCCTGAGCCTCGAGCGGCTCTACCGCTACCCGCTGGTGAACGGCCGAAGCCCCAGCGCGCCCAGCCTCAGCCCCGACGGCAGCAAGATCGTATTCGGCTGGAATGAGACCGGCGAGCGGAAGCTCGACGTCTGGATGATGGACTACCCCAGCGGCGCCAAGCGCAAGATCATCGACGCGTCCAAGATCGAGCCGCTGCCACGTCAGGACGACACGCGGACTCAGCTGGAGAAGGACGAGGAGCAGCTCTACGACGCCGGCATCGCCGGCTTCTCCTGGGCGCCAGATTCCCAAGAGTTCCTCTTCAGCTACAAGGGCCGACACTGGATCTCGGACCCGCAAGGGAAGAGCATCCGTCCTCTCTTCGACACCACGTGGGGCATCTCCAGCGCTAGCTTCTCTCCCGATGGCCGAAGCATCGGATTCCTTAGCAGCGGGAATCTCTTTCGCATGGAGCGCAGCGGAAGCGGCATCCGTCAGCTGACCTTCATCTCGAAGTCCAATACGAGCATTGGTGGTTACACCTGGTCGCCGGATGGCCGTCACATCGCCGTGACCTGGGCCGACAATTCGAAGCTCGGCAGCCACGTGATGATGGACTTCAGCAAAGACAGAGCCTCCGTCGTGAACATCCGCCGTATGTGGCACGGGGAGCAAAGCGTGGACCAGCAGATCGGAATCGTGCCGGCAACGGGCGGGCTCGTGCGCTGGGTCGGCGGCCTGCCTCGGTACATGTGGTCCAAGAGTCTGGAGTGGTCGCCCGATGGCCAGTTCCTGGCGATTGGCTGGATCAAGGACGACTTCCAGGAGTACACGATCAGCCTCGTGCGCGCCGACGCCGAGCGCGCCTACCCGATCTACCAGGAGAAAGCTCCCAAGAACTACATCCCGGACTGGCGGCCGCTCGTCTGGACGCGGGATGGCTCTGCCATTCTGTTCGGCACCGACATCCACGAGGGCAAGTTCGGCTTCCGCTCCGTGATGCGGGTGAGCGCTAACGGCCGGCAGGTTTCGAAGGTATACGCGGAGAGCCACGATGTGGTCGCCTTGGCCCGGCCCCGGGACAGCGATCGGCTGCTCCTGACGACGATGAGCCGGAGCCCGCTGGTCACGGAGATCACGATCGTCGAGCCAGATGGCAGGCGGCAGGTCGTCGTTCCCATCGAGAACGGCTTCGCAACCGGCAAGAACTTCGACGACGCGGCCCCGCCCATGGCAAGCTGGGATGGCAAAAGGATCGTCACAATGGCAAGTTCCCGCACCCAGCCTACCGAGCTTTATGGGGTCCTGCCTGAGGTTAGGCGCCTGACGGTCAGTCAACGGCCTGAGTTCAAACAGATCGAGTGGGCCGACCACACGCCGGTTTCCTTCAAGGCGCCGGACGGCCAGACCGTGCACGGGGTCCTCATCACGCGCCCGGGCCTCGACAAGACGAAGAAGCATCCTGCGTTCATCAGCAGCATGTACGCCAACAGCGGCAAGCTTGCCTGGAACGGCTACTTCGAAAACTATGCGGCGATGGAGCTCGACATGGTGGTGCTCCAGGTGGACTTCCGCGCCTCCTGGGGTCAGGGCGGCGAGTTCAACAGCGGCTATTACAAGTCGATGGGCATCGTCGACGCTGACGAGGCGGTGGCGGCCAAGGACTTCCTCGTCTCCCTAGGGTACGTGCGACCGGACCGCGTCGGGGTGTGGGGCTGGTCGTACGGCGGCTACCTCACCTGCATGATCATGCTGACCAAGCCGGAAGTGTTTCATGCAGGGGTCGCGGTGGCGAGCGTCACCGACTGGAAGAGCTACAACGAGTGGTACACGCGCCGCCGGCTTGGCATGGAGAAGGACGACCCGGAGATCTACAAGAAGACGTCACCCGTTCATAACGTCGACAAGCTGACAGGCAACCTGTTGCTGGTCCACGGAATGCTGGACGACAACGTGCTGTTCCAGGACACTGCTCGGTTGATGCAGCAGCTCATCGATAAGGGCCAGCAATTCGACCTCATGCTTTACCCGCGTGACGACCACGGAATCGGGAAGGACCCGAGCCGGCCGCACGTTTTCGTAAGCACGATGCGCTACCTCTGGAGCAAGCTCAGCCAGCCCTGAGCGGGGGGCAACCAAGCAAACGGCCCCCGACAAATCGGGGGCCTGTGCATCTCCCGACGCCGGAATTGCGCGCGGCGTCAGTAACTCTGCTTTCTTAGTCGTCGGCAAACGCCGACGGGTTCCTCAGCAACTATCAAATCGTCCTTCTGCCTTCCAGCAGCCTCAGGATCACCACGATGACCGCGAGCACGAGCAGGATGTGCAGGAACCCGCTGAAGGTAGCGCCGCTGATCATTCCGATGAGCCAGAGCGCGATGAGTATCGCCACAATCGTCCAAAGCATTCTAAGTTCTCCCTTTGTTGGCAGGCCCGTGACCTGTAGCCAGTTAGACGGGCGAACTGCCGAATGCCAATTGTCGGGAAAAGCTTGGACAGGTGCTCACCGGCAATCTTCCTTGGGCCTATGCGGGCCTGGAGAACTTGAGAGGTAGAGGCTACGGCTGGTCGGGCTGGCCCTGCGCCGCGACCTCATTCTTCTTTTTCATCTCAAGAAGGATGCCGATCAAGATGAGCACGATGCCGACGCCACCAGCCCACGGCAGGAACCACTCGATGTAGTTGATGACCTTGCCGCCTGCCCAGAGGAGCGCCGCCGCCGCGACCACCAGCATCCCGAAGTAGATCAGTTTGTTCTTGGGCATACGCTTACTATAGCTTCCAGCTATCTGCCGTTGCAGGGGCTTTCGGTGCCGCCAGTGTAGGACACACTAATGACGTGTATCACAACCTCCGCTGGTTGCACCGATGGATCGGCTTGGTGGGATCGCTGTTTCTGCTGGTGATCTCCGTCACTGGTTTCTTGCTCGCAACGAAAGGGACGGTCGACTGGATTCGACCCCCTGAGGCCGAGGGCGGGGAGGTAGCCGGGCTTTCCCAGGTCATCAGCTTGGACGAAGCCGCACGGGCGGCCTTCGCGTTGAATCTGCCCAAGCTCACAGCGCGCGAACACATCGATCGCATCGACTACCGACCCCGCTCCAACATCTTCAAGGTGCTCAGCCGCGAGAACTACCACGAGGTCCAGGTCGACGGCGCCACTGGCAAGGTTCTTTCCGTTTCCTTCAGGCGCGACCAACTGGCCGAAGACATCCACGATCTGAGTTTCTTCGCATCTGCGGCCCACGACTATTGGCTTCCTGTGGTCGCACTGCTTCTGTTTGGCCTGTCGATCAGCGGCGTGGTGATCTTCTTTGTTCCGATCGTACGGCGCTGGAGGTTCCGCCACCGGCCTCGCTAGGGACTGTCATCGGGAATGGCGACATGGCGTGACTGAGCCCCGCGGAGAGCGGTCCGTCTAAGCCGATATGAGTGCGCAAGGAAGCGATCGAGCAAGGAGCTTAGGAACCATGAAGGATCTCATCAAGATGGTTGTGCTGCTCACCTTTGCGATCTTCGCCTTAACCAGTTCTGGCTGCAATCCGGATGCCGGCACGGATCCGCCCGCTGAGGTCAACTCGGGGATAGGGAGCCAGAACAATCCGGAGTCGGCGCTTCCAGCGGAGGAACGCCGCTAGTTTCGCAGGGGCTTGCCCGTCTCCAGCATGTGCCGGATGCGTGCCTGCGTCAGCGCGCGCGAACACAGATCGATGAACTCGGCTCGCTCCCGCACCAGCGCGTCCTCGAAGGAGACGGAACGGCTAAAGACTTGCTTGATCTTGTCGCCGATAGTTTCGTCGTACTCGCTCATCTCTTGGCGCTGCCGTGCCTCTTGCTGCAGCCGGTCGATCATGCCGGTGAGTGGACCCTCGATCGCCTTCCACATAGGAATCGAGCCGGGACTGACCTCCAGCGCCAGGCGTCGAGCTTCGTAGAGCAGCCGGTCCGGATGGTAGACGGTCACGTCCGACGGTCGCAGCAAGCCCAGGCTGCGTGCATGGTCGGCGCTAACAGAGACCGTCCCTTGTGTCAGCACCATGGCCACCTCCGCCAGTCTCTTGGCGGACTCCTGGTTGTGAAGCCTGGTCAGCGCCGTGCCGCGACCTCCGGGAATGAGTCCAACCCGGCTCTCTGGAAGGCCGATATTAGCCTCCGGATGCGCCGCGATGAGGGGGCAGCCGAGGGCCAACTCGAGGCCGGCGCCGAGGCAATGGCCGAAGACGGCGGCCACCGTGGACGAACGACCTAGGAGCGCCCCGAGCTCATGCAGCTTAATCAGTTCCTCGTCGATGAGTTGATAGGCCCCTTCGAAAGCGGCTTGCTGGAGAAACTTCAGGTCGTAGCCGGCAGAGAAGGACCGTCCTTCGGATGTCAGCACGAGCCGATCGCCTACGCGCGAGCCGAAGAAGGCGGTCAGCTCCGACACTACAAGCGGGCTGATCACTCCCATCTTCGTGCTCAGGCACACGGCCAAGACGCCCTCGCCCAAATCCCGGAGCCGGTAGGTTTCGCCGCCTCCGACTTCTGGGCAGGCAGCCAGTTCCAGGTACTCCGGCTCTGGCTTAATGATCGTGAAGCTGCCGTCGAATTCGCGTATCGCTCCGTCGCAATAGAAGGAAGTGCCCTCCGGAAGGTCCAGGTGGCTTGGGCCAATCGCATCGATGAGCTCGAACGGCCCCATCTGCCAGCCAAAGCCCCACTTCATGACCCGGTCGAAGTCACGGACGCTGTGGCTGACCTCCTCCTTGAGGTAGTTGGCGTAGTGCAAGACCGGCACGAGGTGACAGCGCAGGAATTCCCCCGCCTCGTCCTTGAGGGTCAGTGCCTGACGGATCCGCTCCCCCAGGGGCTTCGTGGCCAGCGCGTCTAGAAGGGGGAAGTTGGGCTCCGAGCGTTGCCGATAGGCCATCGTGCCGAGGTCGAAGGCGACCAACTCCCGGCCCTCCTTCTTGTAATAGCCCTGGCCCGTCTTCTCGCCGATCCAGCCATTCGCGAGCAGGGTGATCATCGAGCGCGGCGTCTGGAGGTTCTGGATGTGGGGGTCGTGTGGGCAGCGCAAGATGAGGTTCTCGGCAATCGATTTCATCACATCGAGGCCCACCAGGTCGTTCAAACGAAAGCTGGCGCTCTTGGGACGCCCCAAGAAGGGCCCCGTGATCGAGTCGATCTGCTCGATGCTGAGTCTGAGCTTCTCGGTTGTATGGATCGCGTGGAACATCGCCCACATGCCGAAACGATTGGCGATGAAGCCAGGAGTGTCCTTGGCAAGGACCACCCTTCGAGCTACCCGCTCTTCCAAGAAACGAGTCATCGCCGAAACCGCATCTGGGTCGGTTTCCTCAGTGGGGATCAGCTCCAGCAGCTTCAGGTACCGCGGTGGGTTAAAGAAATGGGTGCCCATGAAGCGCCGGCGGAAACCCGGGCTCATCCCCTCCGAGAGGAGTGAGATCTGCAACCCACTCGTGTTGGTGGTGATCATCGCATCGGGTCGCAAGTAAGGCTCGAGCGAAGAGAATAGCCGCCTCTTGGCGTGAAGGTCTTCAGTGACAGCCTCGCACACCCAATCGGCCTCCGCTGCCCAACTCAGGTGGTCGGAGATCGTCCCCAGGCGAACGGAGGACGCGACTTCCGGAAGGTAGAAGTGGGGCGGGCGAAGCGATCGCGCGCGGTCGAAGGCGGTCACAACTCCCTCCATCGTGAGGTCGAGAAGGGTGACGCTGAATCCCAGGTTCGCCAAGTGCGCCGCGATGCCGCTGCCCATCGTGCCCGCGCCAATGACGCAGACATTACGCGCGGCGAGCCAACTGCCGTAGTTGCCTTCCATGCGGGCCGAAGATTACCTGCGGTCCCCTTTCACCCTCATGCGGCTCAAGCCCAGGCTAACGATCAAGTAGCCGCAGGCAACATGCAGCCGCGGGCTTCAGGCCGCGTTCTTCAGCGGCGTCCTGCCCCTTCACAGCCTCGCCGAAGGCAGCATGATCGTGCGAAGCGCCTCCGCCTTATCGCGCGGCACCAGCGCCACGACCGTATCCTCGGGGGCCAGAACCGTATCGCCATCGACTCCGACGCCCTGGTCGCCGCGAAGGAGCCAGACGATGTTGGTCTGCGGCGGCAAGCTCAGGTCCCGCACGCGCCGCCCAACTACCGGAGAACGCTGGCTGATCTCGATCTCGACGACCTCGAAGTTCCCGCGGCCGAGCGCTCCGACCGGAAGCAAGCAATCGGGAGAAATCTGCTGCTCGAGCAAAGAATAGATGATGCCGGTCGCGCTGACGGTGTCGTCGATGCCGATCTGTTCGAACACGTCCTCGTGCGAGGGATCGTTGACCCGCGCCAACACTCGGTCGACGTTCCAGACGACCTTGGCCATTTGACATACGACCAGGTTGTCCTCATCCTCGCCCGTCACGGCCACCACCACGTCGGCCCGGCCAAACCCGGCCGTCTTTTGGACGGCAAGCTCGCAACCGTCGCCGATCATGACGTTCTCTTCACCGATCAGCGAAGAAAGGCGCTGGGCTTGAACCGGGTCCTTCTCCATCAGGAGGATTTCATGGCCGCTCGCGAGCAGCCTTTTAGCCAGCTGCAGGCCAACGTTCCCGCCACCCACCAGGATCATGTACATCTAGAGCTCCAACTCCTTGTAGAGCACGTTGTAGCTGTCGATCTGCTGGTAAGGCTGCTCCAAGATCCAGTCGCGCATCATGCCGGCCGTCAGCGCGCTCGGGGTGATGCAGAAGTAGCCCAGCTTGCGATAGGCGTCGGCGCGCAGTGGGTCCGCCACCTTGATGCATACCTTCGCGACGCCGTACTTGAGCCGCACGATCTGCGCGGCCATGATGTTCGTGTTGTCGCCCCGAGTAACGGAGAAGAACACGTCGCAGTCGCGTACCCGGGCCTTTTCGAGAATGTCCTCGTCGATTCCACTGCCGATCACGATCTCGCAGTTGTGGCTCTCTCCCAGCCTTCGAAGCGCCGCCGGGCGCTGCTCGATAATGACGATCTGATGGCCCAACGCCCCCAGCTCGAGCGCGAGGGTGGAGCCCGTTCGGCCGCAACCGAAGACGACAACTCTCATACGGCAGGCTGACTATACCTCTGGCCCAGAGCCGCTTCGACCTCCTCGGCATCGAGGCGGCGCTGGTCGGATCCCGTAATGTAAAAGGCGGCGGCGCCCCGCCCGGCCCACTGACCTACTCTTGCGGCGACGATGTTCCATCCCTGTTCGGCGATCAGACGCGAGAATCGGTAGGCCATGCCGCGTCCTCGAGGCGCTCTGACTTCCAAGATCCCCGGGTCGCCCTCTACGAACGTGAAGTCGAAGATCACCTGCATCCGGTCGGGGTCCTTGCCCCGCTCCCGAAGCAGCTCTTCAACCCTCCGTTCAGCGAGGACCACCCGCTTCATGGCCGAGGTCATCTGCTGAGCTGTTGCGGGCGGCGCTGGGCGGTTGCCAAAGCTCACGGTGAAAACATCCAGAGCGACAGGGGTAGCTCCCCTGGTGGTGCTGGCCCGAATCGCGTGGAGACTGAGATCGAAGGCATACAGCACGCCGAGCAACCCGCTGAGCAATCCCGGCCGGTCCGGTGAGCAGACGGTGACCTCGGTGACCCCCAGGTCCGGATGATGCTCCAAATCGACGACCGGCTTTCCTGAGCGGGCCTCTCGCACGAACTCGAGATGGAGCCTGACGACCTCGGGCGGAGTGCTGACGACATAGGTAGCCGGCATGCTGTCGAGGAAGCCCTGGAGATCTTGCGCGTCGACTGGCTGGTTTCGCAGGTCCTTCAGGAGGCGCCGGCGGTACTGGGCAGGATCGGCTTCGTCGTGGTGCTCTCCCTGCAGGATCGCGGCCGTCCGGTGATACAGCTCCTTCAGGAAGCTCTCCTGAGAGGAAGTCCAGGCCTCATCGCTGACGGCGGCGATGTCGGCATAGGTGAGAAGCGTCAGAAGATCGAGCCGCGTCTGCTGTTCCACAAGCGCGGCAAACTCTCGAGCGGTCGCCGGGTTCTGCACGTCCCGCATTCGAATGACCTTGGCCATCGACAGATGCTCTCTCACCAGCCAAGCTACCAGAGTGCCGAGCCCCTCGCCGATCCGCCACCGGCGGCAGACTTCCCGTGCGACGTCCTCGCCGGTCTCGCTGTGAGGCTTGCCCCGGCGGCCCTTCCCGGCGTCGTGCAGAAGGGCGGCAAGGTACAGCGCCTCGAGATCGTGCGCCGACGATTTCACCTCCCCGAAGAAACTGTTCGTGCTGATCTGGTCGAGGTTCCTCACGACCCGAAGCGAGTGCTCGAAGACCGTGTACCGGTGAACGGTGTCGTTCGGGATGAGCGTGCGGGTGGCCGTGAGCTCGGGCAGCAGCGCGTCCAATAGACCGGCGCGATCGAGATTCCTCAGAGTCCGCTCGCCCCGCCTGATTGCATAGAGCGCCTCCGCCCCGTCCACCTCACCGGTCGCGCCGGGCGGCAAAGTCGACACTTCCAGTTCCAGCTGGGTCGCCAAGGCAATGCCTACCGCCGCTTGGCTTGCGCGGGTGTTTCCTTGCAGCCTCGCCTCTCCCCTGATCGAGACGACGCCCTCGCTCAGCTGGAACCTGGCCTCCCGCATGCGCTCCAACGCCTCCCAGTATTCGCGATGCACCGCTGCCGCGCTGCCCGCAACCCTCGACATCAGGTCGAAGACGTCGACATGGAGGGCCTCCGCAACCTCCGCTTGCCTCTGGCGGCTGAAGAAGTCGACTTGTTTGCCGGCGACGGCGTGCAGCGTGTTCCGCACGCTCAGCAGATGGTCATATGCCTCGGTAGCTCGCCGACCGCGCTCGCCGATGGCAGCACCGATCCAGTTGGCGCAATGGAAGCAGCGCAGCCCGCCGGCGCCTTCCTTCAGGTGCGGTTCCACCACCAATGGAGTGTCGTGGTGCTTCGCAAAGGAGGACTCACGCTCACGAATCTTGGCGATGAGAAATTCCCCGACCGGCAAGGTCCGCCAGAACTCGTGCATGAGAAGACCGAAGACCTCGTCGGAGCCGGCAACCAGGCGGGCGTCGATCAGCCCTGTCCGGGTGCGCGGATCGAGCCCAGGCACGTCGGAGATCAGCCGGAAAGCGTAGCCGACCTTCAGACCCAACTGCTCCTCGAACGACGCGTGGAGCTCTCGGAAGACGAACTTGACCGCCTCCTCGAGACCAGGGTGCGCCTCGTGCAGAGGAACCAGGGTGACGTCGATATCCGAGTAGGGTGATAATTCCCGGCGGCCGTATCCGCCCGTCGCTATCAGGGCAATGTCGGGAGGACGATGCGATTCTTGGAGCCGATAGAAGATCTGCCGGACGGCTTCATCGGCAAGATCCGAATGCTGTGCTGCCCATGCAATTCCAGAGGGCTTGGCTACCAGGCCATCGAGCAGGGCCAGACGCCTCACCCGCAGATCTTCGATCTCCCGTCCAGCAGCTCCGCTCATTGCTTGAGGATGTAGTAGTTTGGCTCATTCTCGACGAGCATCCGCAGGGTCCGGATCAGCTCCCGATCTGCGTACACGGCTGCCGGCGTGGCGACAGCGGCCAACGTGAGGAAGCCGAGACACAGCATGGCCCCGAACTGCCGGAGCGCGATCGCTACCACGGTCGGAGTCGCGATCCTCTGAACAAGGGCCCAAGACGGCGCAGCGAGCAGCAACAGCCCCAGCACGATGCCGGCAAGCCCGAGGAAGAGGGTGGAACCGCCCCGATACTCATCAGGCACGTTCATCAAGGGAAGCATCTCCGCTCCAGCTGTCGAGGCTCCCACTCCAAACCCGGCCACCGCCAGCGCGAACGCCAAACCTAACAACAGCAGGGTGAACTTGAACATTGGTCCCAGGTCGGTCGGCGGCTTGGTCCGCTCATGAGCCGGCGTGAAGACCAGGAACGCGAAGCACAGCACGACCGTAGCGGAAGCCAGCGGCAACCGCGTCGTCATATAGACCGCCAGAGCCAAAAGGATCCCGACCGCAGGTGCCATGGGGGGTTCAAAAGCCGCTCTGAGGAGCTTCCCGCGCGCGACCAGCACACCGGCTCCCCACAGCACCGATCCCACCACCCCCAGTAGCAGCAGCATCCCAGGAGCGGAGGATGCCGCGAGTGCGCCTACTCTTAGCCATCCCAGCCACTGGTCCGGTTCGTCATCCATCGCAAACGCGATCCAGGCATCGCTGTTGCGGTAGGCAGTATCGGCGCGCTTCGCCTCTGCCTCCATCCCACGTTCGTTGAGGGCGTTGATCAATCCGTAGCGGGCCAGCAGCAGGCGCTTCTGGCTCCCTTCAGGGCCAAAGTCGGCAGGGTACGAAGCTGCCTCCATAATCTCGATGCCGATCAAGCTAACGGCCAAACTCCGTCCTCCGTCTCGGATGAGCTTGCCATTCATGACCGTCGCGTAGCGCAGCTCAAGCCCGGTAGGGTTCTGTGATGCTCGGGCCAACACCCACCGCGCGCACGCCTGCAGCACGTGCGCGCAGGCGACCGACCGCTGCGCATGAGCTGCCGCATACTGCCACCCTTGCGATGCACCCTGCTCCTCGGCGATTTCCTGCCGGACGGCCAGTAAACGGCTGCTCTGCAGGTCGTTGAAGCGGGCCATCCGGGAGGCTCTCAGCCATGCCCGGTCGGCCTGGGCAGTCGCCCCCAGCTCACGCTGAAACACCGCCTCCATGAGCGGCCAGAAGGCGTTGTCCGGATCGTCGCGCCCGGCTTGGGATGCGACAGCCACGAGCTTGTGCAGATCGCTCTTGCCAATGTTCTCCCGCTTCCAGATGGAGCCCGCTGCTTCGAACATCCAGAGGCTTGCTGCGATCGGTGTACTGGGCTGGGGCAGAATGAAGCGGTTGCCGGTGAGCCATGGGCTCTGCTCGAGGGCAGCGGAAGGTCCCCACGAGAGGAAGGGACCCAGAAGGTACGGCCGCGAGACGGGATGGGCAGCGAGGGTGAGCAGGGCGCCCACCACGGCGCCCAGGTACGCGCGCGACGCTCCGGTCATCGACCGTTAGGCGAACGCGGAAGTTGGAGTTCCGGGTAGACCGGTCCGGACGTCATATGCCGGGCCTCGGTCGCGCCCATGTGGAGCGGCGGAAGGCTCGAGGGCTTGGACATCATTTGCATCGCGGCGAGCACGGCCAAGCAGGCGATCGCAGCCCCCAACACGGCGGGCGACCAGTAGTTGAGGCTCTCCTTCACGGTCTGCACACGCAGACGGCGAATGACTCTCTCGTCGAACGCTCGGCTCACCTCGTGCTCCATGGCCATGCCCCGCAGCATGTTCAACGCCAGAGAAGACTGGGCCTCTACTTCGCGGCAGGGAGGGCACACGGAGCGGTGCAATTCCATGAAGCGTCGTTCCCGCTCACCTAGGGGTGAGTCGAGTTCTTCGCTCATGAGGCGGCGGAACTTGCCGCACCCAAAGAGCCGCACGGGGATCAATCGGTCATTGCGTCGAGCCACAGCTTCCTGAACCTTTCACGCGCGGTATGGAGTCGGGACCTTACCGTCCCGATCGGCACGTGCATCATTTCAGCGATCTCTTCATACGAGAGCTGCTCGATTTCGCGGAGCACGAGCGTCGTTCGAAGCTCCGCCGGCAGGAGGCCGAGGACCTTCTCGATGACGACTCGATTCTCGATGCTGCCGCCCTCATGAGGCTGAACTGATTCCAGCTCTGCCGGCTGCGCCCTCTTGAGGCGGAGCCGGTCCATGCAAAGGCGGACGCAGATGCGATAGAGGTAGCCGGAAAAGGCCCGGTCGTCACGGAGCTTGCCGAGTTCACGGAAGGCCTTCAAGAAGGACTCCTGGGAAACGTCCTCCGCTTCGTACCGGTCCCGCAACAGGTTGGTCGCCGTGCGCACGAGCCGGTTGCGATGCCGCGCGATCAGCAGCGACAGCGCCGTCTCATCGCCTTGGCGACAGCGCGCCACCCACTGCATCTCTTGGGCGATGGGATCGGCAGCCGGAGCTTGAAGCACTTGAGCGTCTACCATGGTTCGCATCAGGAACGCTGACACTATACACGACGTGGGCCCTTTTGCCCAAAGTTCGAGCAGACGACTTGACAAGGGCTTCGAGTTCCCAGGGGCTATGCCTTCGCGTCCTGGACCGCCCTTTGTGCTACACTGACGTTAACAAAACAGCATGCCTAACGAGAGGGCGGCGCAGGCCGCCTTTTTTGTTATGGCGGGTTGGAATAGCGGCCATGGATATTCTGCAGCAGCTCAATCAGATCGCACAGGAGCGGGATATCCCGCTCGAAGAACTGCTCCACGAGATCGAGGAGTCGCTGGCCGTCGCGTATAAAAAGTACGTCGGCGCCACCGGGGAAGTCACCGTCAAAATCGACCCCAAAAAGGGCTGGACGGCCTTCTTGGAGAAGGAGGTCGTCGGCATCGTCAGCGAGCCGTCCTTCCAGATGAGCCTCCTGGAGGCGCGCAAGCGCAAGCCGGACGCCGAGGTCGGCGACTTCATCGAGACCGAAGTCGACCCCAACCGATTTGGCCGGATCGCCGCCCAGACCTTCAAGCAGGTGCTGAGTCAGAAGCTGCGGGAGGCCGAGACGCGCCAGATTCAAGAAGTCTTCCACGAGAAGATGGGAGAGGTCGTCTCCGGCACCGTAACCCGCCGCGAAGGTCAGAGCGTGTACGTGCAGGTCAACCGGGTCGAGGCGGAGCTGCCTAGAAGGGAGCAGGTGCCGACGGAGCCTTACCGGCCCAACGACCGCATTCGCGTCTACGTGCTTCGGGTCGACGACAGCATGAAGCGGCTGCGGGTCATCGTGAGCCGCACCCACCCGAATCTGCTTCGCAAGCTTTTCGAGCTGGAGATTCCCGAGATCAATCAGGGCATCGTGCTGATCAAGAGCGTGGCCCGGGAGCCGGGGCAGCGTTCGAAGGTAGCGGTCATCAGTACCGACGAACGGGTGGACGCAGTAGGCGCATGCGTCGGGCAGCGAGGCACTCGCGTTCAAGCCATCGTCGATGAGCTCTACGAGGAAAAGATCGACATCGTGCCCTTCAGCGAAGAGCCGAAGACCTACATCGAAAACGCTCTGAGTCCAGCCAAGGTGAACTCGATTCAGCTCGATGAGGAGGAGCACAGCGCCTACGTCATCGTCCCAGACACGCAGCTGTCGCTGGCGATCGGCAAGGGCGGGCAGAACGTGCGGTTGGCGGCGCGCCTGACCGAGTGGAAGATCGATATTCGCAGTGAGTCACAGGCGGCGGCCGAGGGCCGGACGCTGAAGGCATAGGGGCAGGTGAGATGAATGCCCCCACAACGAACATGTATCGGATGCCGGCGTAAGGGCGACCAAGGCAGCTTTCTGCGCGTCTCCCGGCTCGCCGGGGGGCGCTTCGTCGTTTGGGAGCGCGGCGAGGCAGGACGGAGCGCCTACATCTGCTCCAACGAGGGCTGTGTCGCGAAGGCGCTCGAGAAAGAGCGCCTGAACCGCGCACTGAAGGTGGCTGTGCGGCCCGATGAGCGGGCTCGGATACGTGAAGAACTGATATGCAAACTGAGGTAAAGAAGAAAGCGATGACCGTAGCCATCACCGAGCTGGCGAAGGAGTTTGGGCTCGTACCAGGCCAGGTTCTGGGCGTGCTGGACGACCTGGGCATACAACATGACCAGGCCCAGTTCGACGCGGAAGACGACGAGCTCGAGCTCATCCGCGAGGGATTACGGGACTTGGATGGCAGCGTCAAAGAGATCAGCCTGCCGCCGAACCGAACCCCGCGCGATATCGCCAACGCGTTGGGCGTGCCGCAGCCCGAGGTCCAGAAGACCCTCATGATGAAGATGAAGGTCATGGCGACCCTCACGACCACGCTCAAGCCCGACGTGGCGGAGAACCTGGTCGAGCAGTTCGGCTACAAGCTTCGATGGGCGGACGCGCCCAAGCCCAAGGCGGTGGTGCAAGCTGCCAAGCCAAAGAAGGAGGCCGGAGCGCAGCCGAGGTCACCGGTGGTCACGATCATGGGCCATGTGGACCACGGCAAGACCTCGTTGCTCGACTATATTCGCAAAGCCAATGTGGCGGCCAAGGAGCACGGCGGGATCACCCAACACATCGGCGCCTACCAAGTTCAGCTTCCAGAGGGGACTATCACATTTCTCGACACCCCGGGCCACGCCGCATTCACGGCGATGAGAGCGCGGGGTGCGCAGGTAACCGATATCGCAATCTTGGTGGTGGCCGCAGACGACGGGGTCATGCCGCAGACCATCGAAGCCATCAGCCACGCGAAGAATGCCGACGTTCCGATGATCGTGGCCGTCAACAAGATCGACCGGCCGGACGCCAGCCCCGATCGCGTGCTCACCCAGCTCACCGAGTACGAGGTTGTTCCCGAGGCTTTCGGTGGCCAGACGATCACCGTTCCGGTCTCGGCCATTACTGGTCAGGGTGTGCCGGATCTGCTGGAGGCCATCTTGCTCCAAGCGGAGGTTCTCGAGCTCAAGGCTGATCCGAAGGGCCGGCTGGAAGGGGTCGTCATCGAGGCCAAGCTCGAAAAGGGAAGAGGTCCCGTTGCTACCGTTCTCGTTCAGCAGGGCACCCTGAGAATCGGCGACTCGGTGGTCGTCGGCAGCACGTACGGCCGAATCAAGGCGATGACCGACTACAAGGGTGAGCGTCTGACGGAGGCAGGCCCGTCTACTCCCGTCGAGATTCTGGGCCTGAGCGACGTGCCCTCGGCCGGGGATACGGTCGAGGTGGCAGAAG
>DATLGQ010000218.1:0-13965 GCA_035540435.1 Fimbriimonadaceae bacterium | reverse complement strand
AGTTTACCTGCGAGCAGGCTACAGACTCCGCCGGGCGATCCACACGTTCCGGATCTCGACCGGGCCGTGGTCCCCCTGGATCAGAATCGGGCCGGTCGGCTTCTCGTCCTCGAACATGGGCCCGCGTGTTGGGCCCGTCGTCGAGTAGCCGCGCTGCACGACCACGCCGTTCAGCCGTACTTCCACGAACGTAGCGTCGGAGATCTTCTTGCCGGAGGCGTCGAAGCGCGGAGCCTTGAACAAGATGTCGTAGCTGTTCCACTCGCCGGGCGCCCGTACCGCATTGCGCAGGGGAGGAGAGCCTTCGTAGCCCTTGTCATCCTTCCAGCGCTGGTAAACGGCGCCGGCATGGTGCGTCTGAAGCTGGTCGTTCGGCACGCCGAACGAATCCAGAATCTGCACCTCGTAGCGGCCCATCAGGTACACGCCGGAGTTGCCCCCCTTGGGGATCTTGAACTCGAAGTGGAGGTGAACGTCGCCGAAGGCATCCTTCGTCACCAGGTGGCGGGTGCCTTTGATGTTCGCCATCACCCCGGCCGTCTCCGCCCAGGAGCCGCCGTGCTCGAATGCCTCGAGCCCGAGCCGTACCGCGCCCGGGGCGGGCTTCGCGTTGGCTGCCCACAAGATCCCCTCTCGCAAGTGCTCGAGGAACAGTGGATCCGAGAAGGCCTCGTGCTGATGCCCGAGAGCCGTGTACCAGGATCGCCCGCCGTCGAACTCCTGGCACCAGGCGATCGGATGCCGCTCTCCCATCTTCCCGCCCGAGTAGCTCTTCTCGTCCACCGTCAGCAGCACTCGGCAGTTCGCCGTCGGCTGGGCATGGAACTCGTACCACTCGTCCGTCCATCGCCAGACAGCCGGTAGATGGGCGGTCGAGGGATGGGCGGCATCGACCACGTGCATGTTCGCGGGGCAGAGGTCGGGGTGGCCGGAAAACCGGGCGCCAACAAGCTGTCCGTACCAGGACCAGTTGGGCTCGGTGCCGGTCGCCAGGTGAATCCCGGCAAAGCCCCCGCCGGCTTGAATGAAGCGCTGGAAGGCGTCCTGCTGGGCGTCGTTCAGGACATCGCCAGACGTGCTGAGGAACACGACGGTGTCGAAGGCCCGCAGCCCCTCGTCAGTGAATCGAGAAGCATCTTCGGTCGCCTCCACGCTCCAGCCCTGTTGCTTCCCCAAAGCCTGGAGGGCGGCAACGCCTGTCGGGATGTTGGCGTGGCGATAGCCGGCAGTCTTGCTGAACACGAGCACGCGAGGCTTCTCGACGCTCAAAGCCATCGGACCCGCTTGCGGCTGCGGGAAGAGTACGAGTGCGGCGAGGGGCACGAGGGTGATCATCCTAGAGGCTCCATCCTTCCCGGTACTTCGGGCGAATCAACTCATCGAACTCGGGGCGACCCGGGACGCGCAGTCGCCGGGCGTCCCATTGCAGGCGCTCGCCGCTCGCCCACACGGCCAAGTTGCCAAGCAAAACCGTCTCGGTCAGAGCTCCGGAGTAGGTCGGGATATGCCCCCGAGGGCGCTTCCCGGTGAGAATGCCCTGAGCAAACTCCTCGAAATGGCCGGGCGAGACCTCGAATGGCACGTCGGGCAGCTCCCGCCCACCGACCAGCTTGTTGGTTCCGCCGTACTCGCCGCGGCTGTAGAGGGTGGCTTTCTCGCACACGATGATGCAACCGTTGTCATCCAGCGGTTCGCCGTTCACCAACTCGGGCGACGGTTTCTTGCCACCGTCGTACCAGATCATCCGGGTGGGAGGTCTGGAGCCGCGGGGTCCGAACTCGTAAGTCACGATCGACCAGGCCGGGAAGCTGTCCTTGTTGTGCCCCGAGGTCTCGGCCTGAATCGTGAGGGGGTCTCGAAGATCGAAAGCCATGAACGGCAGGTTCATGCAGTGGCAACCGATGTCGCCGAGGGCGCCGGAGCCGAAGTCCCACCATCCGCGCCAGGCGAAGGGGTGATAACCGGCTGCGTATGGTCGCTCGGGCGAGGGACCGAGCCATAGATCGAAATCGACCGTTCTGGGCTTGGTTCCCGGGGCGGGCCTTTCCACGCCCTGCGGCCACCAACCTCCGGCCCGGTTGGTCCAGCAGTGAATCTCGCGCGGGTAGCCGTAGACGCCGGTCTGCAGCACCGCCACCGCTTTGCGCAGGGCTGGGTGCGAGGTCCCTTGGTTGCCCATTTGAGTGATCACCCGGTTCCGGGCCGCGATTTCGGCCAGCCGCCTCGCTTCGCCGATCGTGCGGGTCAGGGGCTTCTCGACGTACACGTGCTTGCCGTAGTGCATCGCCATCGCCGCTGCCGGCGCGTGGGTGTGATCGGGGGTGCTCACGACGACCGCGTCGATCTGGCCCCTCATCGCGTCGAGCATCCGACGGAAGTCCTCGAACGTTGCCGCGTCCGGAAACTCGACCAGAGCCTTGGCTCGACGCTCCGCGTCGATGTCGCATAGGGCGACGATGTCGCCGTGCTGGGCGGCGGATCGTAGGTTGGCCTCGCCCCGCCCGCCAACGCCCACGATGGCAAAGCGGATGCGATCACTGGAGCGTCTGCCGCCTTGCCCCAGCGCGGGAACCGTGATCAGTCCCGCCGAGGCGGCCGCTGCACCTTTGAGAAACGTGCGTCTGGAGAAATCGTTGGACATGCCTGCGGCCAGTATACGGAGCAGTGGGGCTTGGTTGTAAAGCGGTGGGGGGGTGAGTAGGGGGCAGTTAGCAGTACTCCCAACTCGCTTTGGGTCATGATTGCCACATGTCCGTGCTTCCGATCCTTCTCGCCACTCTCAGCGCCGGCTCCGCCATCCAAGCGAAGGCGGAGCCTTTCATGCTCAGCGTGCAAGCGTGGACCTTCAACCGCTTCACCGTCTTCGAGGCTATCGAGAAGACAGCGCTGGCGGGGGCCCGCCATATCGAGCTATTCCCCGGACAGCGGCTGTCCGTCGATCTGACCGACGTCAGGCTCGGTCCCGACATGCCCGTGGACGCGGTGGCCAAACTCAAAGAGCACCTGGCCAAGCATGGCGTCAAGGCGTCGGCTTACGGGGTGACCGGGATCAGCCGGGATGAGAACGAGGCTCGAAAGCTCTTCAAGTGGGCCAAGGACCTCGGAATCGGGATCCTCAACACCGAGTCGACCGATGCCATCGACACGATCGAGAAGATGGTGCGCGAGTTCGACGTCAAGGTCGGATTCCATAACCACCCCCGCACGAACGATCCGAACTACAAGGTGTGGGAGCCGGCCTACGTCCTCTCCCTCGTGAAGAATAGAGATCCCCGCATCGGCGCCTGCGCGGATACCGGGCACTGGGTTCGGTCCGGCATCAAGCCCGTGGACGCGCTACGGACCCTCAAGGGTCGGATCGTGAGCAGTCATCTTAAAGACCTGCATGAATTCGCCCGCAGCGGCCACGATGTGCCCTACGGACAGGGCGTCTCGGACGTGCCCGCGATCCTGACCGAACTGCTCGCTCAAGGCTTCGCCGGCACCCTCTCGGTCGAGTACGAGCACAACTGGGACGCCTCCCTGCCCGATGTCGCTCAATGCATCGGCTTTATCCGCGGCCTCTTGGCGACGCGCTAGCCCCTCAACGCGGCTCGTCTTTAAGGGAGGGAGCCAGGGCGAGGGAGGCGCCACCGGTTGCGCGTGCCAAACGCGCTCGCGCCCGACCCACATCCGCTTGCGCTTGCGTGACATTGCGCTCGGCAGTGAACAGGGATGTCTGGGCGTCCGTAACCTCCAAAAACTGGCCGATGCCGCCCTGATAGCGCCCCTCAGAGATCCGCAGCAATTCGCGCGCGTTCGCCAACTGCACATTCGAGGTCTCGAGACGCTGATACGCGGTCAGCAGGTCGACATACGCCTGCGACACCTCCGCGACCACCGACTGCGACACCAACTCCAAGTTCGCCCGCGCGGCTTCCTCGTTGGCCCGCGCCTCTTGCGTGCGGCCGGCGGCGAGCCCTCCGTCGCCGAAGGACCAGCTCAGAACCACGCCCAAAGAGGCGGTCTGGGCGCCAAGCGGGTCTTCAGAACCGCGGGCGTTGAGGCCGGCGCTGGCGCTCAATCGGGGAGCGTTCGAAAGGCGAGCTACCGCCACCCCCAGCCCTGCGGCAAGGACTCTCTGCTGCGCTACCGTGATCTCCGGTCGTCGCCGCAAGGCATCGCCCACCAGATCTGCGAGGTCCAGCGGCTCCATGGTGGGCGGGCCCTGCGTTTCTGTCGGAGTTATAGGCGTGCGCGGATCGACCCCCAGTTGTTCGGCCAGCTGGAACCGCGCGTTCAGAGCGGAAGCCCGTGCCGTCTCCAGAGCGAGAACCGCATCTGCCAGATTCGTCTTGGCTCGCACGAAATCGGCGGGAGCCCCCAGGCCCGACTCGACCCGCGCCTCGGCTTGCGCGAGCTGCCGCTGTCGATTGCTCACGTTTTGCTCACTCGCGCGAACCAATCGATTGGCCTCCACCAGGCCGTGGAAGGCGAGTCGCACGTCCATGTCCAGAGCCTGCTCAGCCTGCGAGAGTTCGTGCCGGCTGGCGCGCTCCAATGCGGCCTGTTGGCGCACCTGGTTGCGAGTTCGTCCAAAGTCGAAAAGGAGCTGATCCACCGACAGGCCGATATTGAAGCGATTCGAGCCAAAGCCGCTCTGGCCCCCGCCGGCGCTGCCGCGTATCTGATCCTGCTCGCTCGCGCTTGCATTCAGGCCGATCTGAGGCAGGAGCGCGGACTGCGCCTGCCGAGTTCTGCCAGTCGCCGACTCGACCGCTGCCCGGGCCGCCGCGAGCCGCCGGTTACGCTCCCGGGCCAGGGCCAGGGCTTCGTCCTCAGAAAGCGGTTTGGCGCCGGCCATTTCCGGCGGGAGTGGGATCTCGATGGGGCGCGGAACCTTCACATCCGGTGTATCCGGCTTGATGGGAGGCGTTTGGGCAAGCGCTCCGGTGCTCGCGATGATCGAGACGACAACCACGGCTCTCATAGCGCGTATCCCTTTTCGATCTGAGCCGAGGCGCAGGGCGACTCTTCCTCCCGCGCCGCTTCCGCAAGCCGCTGCAACAGCTCGAGCAGAGCCTCGCGTTCGGTCGGCGCAAGTGCTCGCAAGACGTGCTCCGCTCGGGCCCTTCGTAGGTCGCGCCGACGCCCGGCAGCCAGACGGCCTTCGTCCGACAGGCATACCCGGCGGTTACGGCGACAGTCCGGATCGTCCCCTTTGACCAACAGCCCTGCATCCGCCAGCCGCTGCGTCATCTGGCTCACAGAGCTGGGCGACAGCCCCAGCTCCTCCCCCAGGTCGCAAACTGTTCGGGGTCCCGCCGAGAGCGCGCGGATCATCCGCAGTTGCCCGAGCGGCAGGTGGCCGAGGGGATCGTTCTCGCCGGGAGGCGACATGAGCTTCATCAACTTTGGCAGGAGCGCCTCGAGCTGCGCTGCCTGCTGAGAAACCTCATTGGCCATCGCCAGTCACCCCCGAAGGCAGGCGCTCGGCAGCTTCGACGCTGGGCTCCACCATCGTCGCCCTCGCCAAGTCCCGGCCATGCTTGCCGAACTTGCGGGCCAAGTCGTCGAAGTAGGTGTAAACCGTGGGCACCACAAACAGCGTGAGGAGGCTGGAAGTCGCGAGACCCCCGATGACGACGGTCGCCAGAGGGGTGTACATTTCGGACCCGCTGCCAAAGCCCACCGCCAGCGGCGTCATGCCCAGGATCGCCGCCAGCGTCGTCATTAAGATCGGCCTCAGACGCGTCGGTCCCGCCGTCAGGATCGCCTCATCCCGGGGCATCCCGCGCGAGCGCAGTTGGTTCGTGTAGTCCACCAGCAGGATCCCGTTCTTCACCACGATTCCGATGAGCATCAGCAATCCGATGAACGCCGTCAGCCCGAAAGCGCGGTCAGTCAGGAACAACCCGAGGACCATTCCGATAGCGCAAAGCGGCACCGAGGTCAGCACCACGAGCGGGTAGATGAAGGACTCGAACTGCGAGGCGAGCAACATGTAGATCAGCGCGATCGCCAGCACCACCGCCAGCCCCAGTCCGGCAAACTCCGCCTGCCGGTCCATTTGGCGCGTCCCGAAGGACCAGTAATAGCCTTCCGGCATCTCCACGCGCTCCATGGCTGCTGCCACGTCCGCCTGTACTTCGCTTTCGGCGCGTTCGGCGATGCGACCCTGGACGCTGATGTAGCGCTGGCGGTTGATGCGGCTGATCTCGTTGGGGCCTACCCCTGGCTCTGCTCGCGCCACCTGGCCCAGCAGAACCGGCGCCCCCCGCTTTTCGCTGCCGACCACCGGCAGGCTCGCCAACTGCTCCGTGCTCGATCGCATCGCCTGGGGGACCTGGACGTAGATCGGGTACTGAAAGCCTCCCTCCTGGTAATAGCTGGAAAGCTGACCACGCGTGCTCGCGTTCAGGGTGGCGGCAATGTCGGCGAAGGACACGCCGAGCGTTTGAGCCTTCTCGCGATCTACCCGCCATTGGAGTTCCGGGGTGGCTTCTTGCACCGACACATCCACGTTTTCCAGGCCCGGCACTCTTTCGATCTCAGCTTGGGCCAGCCTCGCTACTGCCGAGAGTTGATCCAGATCCGGACCGAAGATGTCCACCGACACACCGCTGTTGTTGCCACCCAAGATGTTCGCGACGACGTCGAAAGGCTGCACCTGAGCCTGCATTCCCGGTATGCGTCGCAGCTTTCCTTGAAGCCGCTTGACCACATCCTCGGTGTCCTCCGCGCGGCTTGCCTTCAGCCGCACCTGCGCCGAGCCTTCATGCCCCGGGCCGCTGCCGCCACCGCCTCGGATTCCGACTCGCGTACCAGCCCCCGTGATCACCGTCTCTACCGCCGGATCGCTCAGCAGGACCCCCTCCAGCTCGTGCATCTTCCGATCCGTGACAGCCAAGGCCGTACCGACGGGCATCTTCACCCGCACCGTCAGGTCTCCCGAGTCCGTTTGGGGAAGCTGCTCGCGGCCCACCTTCGGCCAGAGCATCGCCGCGGATCCGATGGCGAGCAGACCGATCCCGACAACAGCCCATCGCTTCTTCAGCGCCCACACCAGCCCGTTGCGGTAGCTCCTGTCGAGGGAGTGGAACCATGCCCCGAAGCGGTCGAAGAGCCGCGTCAGGAACCCCGGCTGATGCCCATGTAGTTCGCGCAGCTCCGGGTGAGCTTCCTCGTAAACCTCCTCCTCCTTCACCATCCGGGACGCCAGCATCGGCACGACCGTCGTGGCATCCAACAGGGACACAGCCAGCGAGAAGACGACCACCAGCGCAAATTGGGTGAACGTTTGACCTGCCTGCCCCTGAATCAGCAGCAGCGGCAGAAAGACGATCATGACGGTGAAGGTCGAAGCGAAGACTGCCGGCATGATCTCCTGGGCGCCGCTCACGGCAGCCTCGGCGACTCGCTTCTTGTCTCGCTCGATGTGGCGGTAGATGTTCTCCAGCACCACGATCGCGTCGTCGACGATCAGGCCCGTGGCCAAAGCCAGGCCACTTAGCGAGATCGTGTTGATGGTGTAGCCGCAAAAGTATAGGAGCGCGAAGGTGGAAATGATCGATATCGGAATCGACAGCGCCACCACGAAGGTGCTCCGCAGATTCCTGAGGAAAAACATGATGATCAGGATTGCCAGCACACCGCCGATGATCGCGGTCTCCTGCAGGTCATGAATCGATCGAGAAATGAACTGCGACTGGTCGTAGGCAATGCGAAATCTCACGCCGGGAAAGCGCCTCTCGATCTCGGCGACCCTCGACTTGACGTTCTCTGCCGTCTCCACCGTGTTGGCTTCGCTCTGCTTGGTGATCGTCACCAGCAACCCTGGCGCCGAGTTCACCCGCACATACGAACGAACGTCCTGGCTCGCGTCTCGCACCGACGCCACCTGTTCCAGGGAAACGAGCTTTCCATCAATGTTAGCTACCGGGACATTGCGCAAATCGTCGAGGCTCTGGAAGTATCCGATCGACCGGATGGACATTTCCGTGTTGCTTTCGCGCGCTATGCCGGCCGGGAGGCTGATGTTCTCCTGCTCGATGCGCCTGGAGAGATCCGATATAGATAATCCGTAAGCCTGCAACTTGGCAGGATCCACTTCGACAATGATCGCTCGGTCCTGACCACCACCGACATTGACCTGCGCCACCCCGCCGGCCGATTCGAGCATCGGGCTGATCTCGTTGATCATCTGGTCGCGCATCTTGATCAGGTTTCGTTCACCGGTTACGCCAAAGACCAGGATCGGCGTCGTCGAAGGATCGAACTTGAAGACCGTAGGCTCGTTCAAGGTCGGATCGTTGGGGAACGCTCGCTTCGCCCTTTGCACCGCCTGCATCACGTCGTTGGCGGCCGCGTCGATGTCCACTCCATAGTCGAACTCGACACGCACGAACACGCTCCCGAGCGAGGCGCTCGAGTTGACCCGCTTGAGCCCCGGCACCGTCGAAACCGACTGTTCCAGCGGACGCGCGATCTGCGACTCCATCTCCTCCGGGGCGGTGTTGGGCCAGTTGATGGAGACCGCTACGGTCGGAATCTCGACGCGGGGCAGCAGGTCGATCGGCAGGCGGGTCAGGCAGACGATTCCAAGCAGAACCAGCGCGGCGATCCGCATCGTGACCGCGACCGGTCGGGTGACCGAGAACTTGGCGATGTTCATGAATTGCCTCTGCGCACAGCTCCCCGCTCACCCTGCTCTGGTCTGCCGACGCTCACCTTCTGACCGTCGCGCACCGGCCGGTAGGCCAACGTCACCACCCGCTCACCAGCCTGGATCCCGCGAGTGATTTGCACGTAGCGCCCGTTTGCGGCGCCCGTCTCGACCTCACGGACGTGGGCATTATCCGCCGCGTCGACTACGGTCACGGTCGCGGCGCCATCCGGTGTCGTGCGCAACGCTTCCCGCGGCACGGTCACTTCGGCAGCGACTCGACGCGTCGGCACCTCGACTCTCCCAAACATGCCTGGCTTGATACGCTGAGCCGGATTGTCCAGCAGTACCCGGAAGCTCACCCGTCTGCTTTGGAGATCGGCCGCCGGGTTCACATGTGAGATCGGGCCGCGAAAGACATCATCCGGAAGAGCATCGAATCGCACCTCCACTTGGGTGCCTACGATGGCCTGAGCGCTCTCTTCGAGAGCGACCGATGCGCTCACGTAGATGCTGCCCATACTCTGCACCACCACCACCGGCTGCCCCGGACTCGCCAACGCGCCGGGATCGCCCATGCGAGCGGTCACCACGCCGTCGATGGGAGATCGAAGCGTGGTCTCCGAAAGCCGGGCCCGCGCCTGCGCCAGTTGTGCCTCTGCCGCCTTGACGCTCGAGGCCAGCGCGGCGATGTTCTGCCGATACGCCGGGCTCTGGGCTCGATTAGCGGTCGCGACATCCACGGCAGCCTCAGCCTGCCTGACCCTCGCGCGAGCAGTCTCGATCGCCGCCGTGCTCGTGCGCCGTACGATGGCCGCCTGACTCTCCGCCGCCTTGACCTGCGATTGGGCCGAGCTCACCGCCGACTGCGCCGCCTGCACCTGGCCCCGCGCCACGTCGACAGAGCGACGCTGGACCTCCACGGCGGTCCGCGCGTCATCCACCTCTTGCGCGGCTATGAACCCCTGGCGGTAAAGCTCCTCTACTCGAGCCAGCCTCGCCTCGGAGTTCTTGAGGTTGGCCTGCTGGCGGTTCAGCTCGGCTTCGGCATTCCTAACCTGAGCCTCGGCACCGGTGAGCTTGCTGCGAGCGTCGGCGACCCCGGCGTCTGCGGCTGCAATCTGAGCCTCTTGGTTTCGCTGCACCTGAGTGAATTCGGCTTGCGCGCTGCTGAGGGCCGCCCGCTGCTGCTGAATCTGACTCTGCACTCCCACTTCGGTGGGCGCCTGATTGATCTGGGCTCGAGCCAGCCTCGAACGCGCCTCCGCGAGCGCCGCTTGCTGCTGAAGGACCTGGGCCTGAAGCTCACTCGGATCGATCCTCACCAGCACCTCGCCCCGGCGCACCTGATCGCCTTCCCGCACCTGCAAATACTCGATTCGGCCCGAAGTCTTCGGGGAGATCTCGACCCGGTGCAGCGACTCGGCCGTCCCTACCGCGCTCAGGGAGGCGACGATCGTTTCCGGACCCGCCACTGCGACTTCGACGGCAGGCACAGCCCCTTGACGCGCCTGTTGCGTCTGCTGGAGTTCTTGCTCCTGCTGACCCTTCTGCACGAACCGCCATCCCACTAGCGAGCCTACGACGAGCAGGGGAAGACCGATCGCGAGCCACTTCTTGATCTGCATAAGAGGATGCGCGATATTTTACGCGCATAAAGCATTTCGTTGCTGCGCCCCGATTGTTCACTTCCGCGAGCAATCGAAAGTGAAGCGCGCGAAGCTCGACCTTGAACCCGGCGCGCCCATCTTCCCGAAGAGGCGACCCGGGAAGCGTCCACGGCATCCCGAGTACACTGCCGGATCGCGGATGCAGCAGATCGAGGAACTGGAGAGACAGGCACAAGCCGAGATTGCCAAAGTCCAGTCGAGCTCCGATCTAAGAGAGCTCGAGCTGAAGTATCTGGGCAAGAGCGGGCTCGTCACCGGACTCATGCGGGGCATCGGGCAGCTGCCGCCCGAGGACAAGCCGCGCTTTGGAGCAGCGGTCAACGAGTGTCGCGACCGGCTACAGACTCTCCTCGACGAGAAGGCCGCGCAGCTCAAGTCCCGCGAGCAGGCTGAGGCTTTCGAGGCTGAGCGTATCGATCCCACCATGCCGGGGGTTCCGAGACGCGCCGGGTACGAGCATGTGCTGCAGCAGGCGACCAATCGAATCCAGGCTGTGCTCGGTGGCCTGGGCTTTCAGTACCGTGAATCGCCCGAACTTGAACTGTTCAAGTACAACTTCGAAGCCCTCAACTACCCGCCCGACCACCCAGCGCTGGACGAGCAGGACACATTTTACGTAGACGACCGCTACCTGCTGAGAACCCAATGCACGGCCCTGCAAGGTCGAGTGTTCGAGAACACCAAGCCGCCGTTGCGCTTCTTCACCGTGGGACGCACCTATCGAAATGAGGCGGTCGACCGCACCCACTCGCATACCTTCCATCAGGTCGACGCCTTCATGATCGATGAAGGTGTGTCGATGGCGCACTTGAAGGGCACCCTTGGACAGTTCGCCCGCGCCATGTTTGGCGAATCGGTGAGGGTCCGCTTTCGCCCCGACTTCTTCCCGTTCGTAGAGCCGGGCGTCGACTACGCGATCTCCTGCCCCTTCTGCCAGGGTCAGGGCTGCGCCGTCTGCAAAGGCTCCGGCTGGATAGAGCTGGGAGGAGCCGGGTTGATCCATCCGAACATACTCGAAAGTTTCGAGATCGACATCGAAAGGTTCAGTGGCTTCGCCTTCGGTCTGGGCGTGGAGCGCATCCCCATGCTGGCCTACGGCATCGACGATCTCCGCCACTTCCTGGAGAACGATCTCCGGTTCCTCGAGCAGTTCCGCTGAGGAGTCGAAGCGTCCGGTCCTCACGAGGTCCCTTCAGGGCGGGCTACTGGGTGGCGAAGGAGTGGAAGTTGATCTTGAGAACCGGACCCTCTTGGTGATCCCAATCCGGGTTGGGTTCCTGCTTCTTGGGCTCCTCCTGGCCTTCCTCCCCCGCATCGGCTTCCGCCTTGGCGTCCTTCTTGTGAACGGCGTGGAAAATCTTGTTGACGTCCGCTGCAATCTCCCGCTTCAGCTTGCGCATGCCGTCCAGGCTCGCCATCTCGGCCTCGCTCTTGGATCGGAGTCTTGAGATGATGGCGTCCCGCACTTGGCCGAGATGATCGGAAACGTAATGTTTGGCGTCGACGGCTGAACCGTCGGCGTTCTTCTTCGCGAACTGGAGCTCGATGTCGGTCCGCAGGTAGACGCCCTTCTCCCGCAGGTTCACGAGGAACTCGTCGAGCTTGACGGCCTCGCCCAGCTCCATTACCGGCGCCGCAGCCGGCGCCTTGCTTCGCTTCATCACGAAGAAGCCTCCCCCCGCGATCAAAATGACCAGCGCCAACAGGATCGGCAACTTACTCTTCGACTTCTTCTTTTCCTTCTTCTCCTCAGCCATTCCGCCTCCAAAGCCCTAGCCAAAGTATCGGCATCCGCGGGCTCTCGCCACAGCGCCGCGATCGTCGAGAAAGGACCAGAGACATCTCAGGATCGGGCGAAAAATGTGGAAAGGAATCTAGGGGAGCCGCTGAAAAAACTGCCGAAGCGATGAGGAGCTCGGGCAGCGATCCCGATAATCGATGGTTGGGCGATCGGGCGGATGCGAAGCGACGGGTGTTAGGGATGCAGTATTGGACAACGGAAGAGTTTATTGACGGGCGCGTGCGGTTCCAGCGACTGTCGGACGCCAAGTTCTTCAACGGATGGGTGGAGGACTTCCGAGGAACCGTACTCACGGTCGAGGCGGCGGACGAGTTCAGTCTCCTTCCAAGCGACAAGTTCGCCTTTCAGCTCTATGGCCGCAAGCGGGACGCCATCTTCATGGGCGAAGCCCTCAGGGCCAGCAGCGGCGAGGCGACCGTTGGACGGAGCAAGGGCCACCTTTACCGCTTCCGGATCACGGGCGACATGACGTTCTCGAAGAGCGCGGAGAACGCGCGGTTTCTTGCCCGCGGCGCGCGAGCGACCGTCGAACACCAGGAGCAAGTGCAAGACGCCTTGGTGCTGGACTACTCCGCGTCCGGCCTGGGCATGCTGTGCCCCAAGAGCCTTCCACGCGAGGGAGTCGTCGCGATCAACATGGCGATCGGCGGAGTTGAGATGCAGTGTGTCGCGCAGGTCCGCTACAGCCGTCCCACCGAGGGCGGTCAGTTCCGTACGGGCTTCAAAATCCTGCGATTCGCGGCGTCTTCCCAGGAGCGATGGGACCGGTTGGTGCAGCAGGAAGGCCCGATGCGAGAGGCGGCCTAGATCGCCTCGAGCTGCGAGCAAAGCTCTTTCAGGAAGTACTCGACGTCGGTTACCAGCCCCACGGCTTGGTGGGTGCCGCGATCGGTCAGCTTGATCACGGTGTCGGCGTCGCTGTCCACGCAGTAAGTTTTGACCGACGCCGGCAGGATGTTCCCGGTGGCGACGCTATGGAGGGTCGTGGCAACCATCAATGCCACCCCGACACCGCCGAGGCCTGCCCGCATAGCGTCTTGGGCTTGAACGTTGTCGGTCACCACTTCCGGAAGAGGACCGTCGTCTCGAATCGAGCCGCAGAGCACGAAGGGAACGTTTCGGCGGACGCACGCATGCATGACGCCTGATCGGATCAGACCAAGCTCCACTGCCGTTCGAATACTGCCCACCCGGCGCACTCGGTTGATCGCTCTCAGATGGTTTGTGTGACCATGCGGGACGCTGGCGCCAATTTTGAGGTCGACCCCGAGTGATGTGCCCAGCATCGCGGCTTCGATATCGTGGGCGGCGAGGGCATTCCCAGCAAACAACACGTCCACCCAGCCCTTGTCGATGAGTGCCTCCAAGAGCCACGCGCTGCCGCTATGAACGACCGCCGGCCCGCCGACGAACAGCACCTTCAGGCCCTCCGCCTTGGCACGCCGCATGGCGTTCGCGCAATGCGCGATCATGCGTGACTTCGGTCGCTCGCTGCTGACCTCGTTGGACATGAAGCGGAACTCCTCCTCGTCACGCTCCTCCTCCTCGGTTGGCAGAACCTTCACTCCTGCGTAGCCCACGACCAGCTTGTCGCCCTGACGCACCCTGTGCATCGGGCAGGTCTCGGCTCGCCATCCCTCGTCCTCCCTCCAGACGCGAACACCACAGTCCATCTCGATACGCTGGACCTCCACCCACTCGCCCTCGACCCGCACGAAGGTTGTGAAGTTCGTGGTCGAGTAGAAGTCCTCCGGCAAGACCCCATCTTGGTCGGCCTCCGCAAGCGTGGCATCCTCCTCGCTCGTCGCGACGCCGAAGGGCCGGCAAGCTTCCAGTGCCTGGTCCATGGT
>DATLGQ010000217.1:0-3802 GCA_035540435.1 Fimbriimonadaceae bacterium | reverse complement strand
CGCTTCGTTCATGCGGTACCGCATGAGCACGTCACAGAAGAGGCACTTGGCTGCGTTAACGAATTGAGCGACCCCGACCGCAATGACGACCACGCCAAGGCCCATCACCAGCAGGCGCCCGAAAGGCTGGGACATGAGCTCGGCTGTCCATCCGACTTCGTCGCTCTTGGGCTTTCCGCCCATGGCCCCGTCGAACGCCAACACGCCCAGACCGCCGTACACGAGGCCCGTCACCACATACACAACGCGCTTGAAGCCACTGCGTCGTTCAGGGTTGTAGGCCGCCATGAGGAAGCGCCACAGCGCGTAGCCGAGAAGACCCACTCCGAGGGCGTAAAGCAGCGGCGCTCCGTACGGTTGCGCTGCGATCGCCGAGATAGCGCCTTGGCGATCCGTCGCCTCCCCATTCGGACCAATCGCAGCGAGGAAGGCCAAGACGCCGATGAGCCCGTACACCACGCCCTTGCCGACATAGCCGAAGCGGGCGAGACGTTCGATCCAAGGTTGCACCTCGGCTAACGTGGAGCCGGCCTGCCGCTTGAGGCCCTCGAGCGAGCTTTGGGGTGAGAGCATGATCCAGTGGTGTTAGACCACCGCTTCGGCAGGCCATGTTCAACCTGATCTAGTGGACAGTTTCATCGACGGCCTCGCTGAGCAGCACTGCGTAGCCATCGGGATCGGCGACCAGGAACGTGCTCTCGCCCCAAACTGCCGTCTCTAAGTCTCTTAGAATCTTGACCTTTTTCTGGGAGAGGCATCTGGCGACCTGGGTCAGGTTCTGGACATGGAAGTTGATGACGAGGCCGCCACTCCGGTCCAGGAGCGGGTTTTGCTCGTTGCGCGGCTGCTGGAGCAAAAGGATCTCGGTCATGCCGGTCGAGAGATATGCCAGGCGATGACCCTCCCAATCGTCCTGGCGGACAATTGGCAGGTCCAGCAGGTCGTGATAGAAGCCGAGCGACCGCTCGAGGTCTTCCACATCCAATATCAGGTGCGAGAACACGCACGCCATTACCGTGGCACTAGTGTTCGCCACCCATGACAAGGGCTCCTGCTTCCATAATCCACACATGCCCGAGGGAGACCTGCGCAAGCTTTGGAAGCTCAGCCAAATCGACTCCAGCTTGGTCGATGTCCGTAAAAGAGCCGCCGCCCTGGACCCCGGAAAGCGCATCATGGCGGAGATCAAAGCTCTTGAGTCGGCCTGGGAAGGCGAGGCGGGCGAGCATCGGCGGCTGCACGCCGAGCAAACCGACTTGGAACTACAACAAAAATCGATCGAGGACAAGCTCAAGAAGTTCGACCGCGAACTCTATGGGGGCAGCGTGGTCAATCCTCGCGAGGTGGAGAACCTGCAGCGAGAGATCGACTCACTCAAGCGGCAGCGCGACAGCTTGGACAACCGTCTTCTGGAGATCATGGAGCGGCTGCCAGACGCCAAGAAGCTCGAGGACCGAGTGCAGGATCAGATCGATATCAAGAAGAGGGAGTTGGCGGAGCATCAGAAGCAGGTCCTTCGGGTCAAGGCGCAACTCGAAGCCGACTTCAAACGCCTGAACGAGCAGCGCCCGCTGGCCGCTAAAGATATCCCTCCGTCTCTGCTCAGCCGATACGACGCCATTCGGCAGCGCGAGGGCGGAATTGGGATGGCGCAAATCGATCTCAAGACGGGCGCCTGCAGCGTCTGTGGGATGAAACTCCCCGTGAAATCGGTGCAGGCAGCCAAGGAAGAACGAGTGGTCACCTGCGAGGCCTGCCATCGCATCCTCTACTACACCGAAGGCCTCGTGTAGCATTTGTAGCTTTGGCTACTAGATGTATGTTAGACTACATCTATGAGCCGTGGCTTCATTAGTTTTGTGTTCCTATCGGCCGCGTTCCATGCTGTGGCGACCCCGCAGTTTGCGCGCGAGTACGACCTCCCGTGCGCGAGGTGCCACATCCACGTTCCCAAGCTCAACGACTTTGGGGAGCGCTTCCTGGCTGCCGGCTACCGGCTACCGGATGCGAGAAAGATCGAGACCACCCCGCTGGCGGTGTGGACTAGCGCTCTCGCGCAGAATCGAGGCGCCGAACCTGAGCGTTTCAAGACAATCCCCAACCGGATCGAGTTGGTGGCTGCGGGGAATGTTGGAGAGAGTAGCTACTTCGTGGAATGGCGCTTGCTCAGCCGGGAGTTTCTCTCTGACATGTCGGTGCGCGACCGCAGCGGGCGGTTCGAGGATCTCTTTGTCTTGCTTCCCCTCAACGGTCTTACTCTGCAGGTGGGACAGTTTCGGGCATTGAGTCAGATCGACGTCTCACGCCGGCTCAATCTGGCGGAGCCGGCTGCCCTATCCTCGAGCCTCGCCGGACGTCCCGACTCCGATGCCCGCACCCAGTCTTTGAGGGGGTTCTCGCTGGCCGGCCGAGCCCCTTCGGTTCGGCTGCATTCGGAGCGCAACGGCTGGAACACCGTGATCACGATGCCTCTGCCAGGGGAGCTGAGTCTGCCGCTTACTGAAGAGGCGCGCCGGACTGCGAGCTTCGAGTTGGAGGCGAGCCCCAAGGGAATGCTGCTGGAGGGCTATCGCCGCAAAGGGGTGGACTCCTACGGCGCCCACATCTTCACTGGCGACAATCGGCGGCTGCTGGTCGGTGCGGCGACGCAACAGCGCGTCGGGGACGTGTGGCTGGAGGCGACGGTGAACCGCGCGGAGGTGCGGGGAGCCCATGAGTGGCGCGGCAGCCTTGGCGTCGAGTTTATCCCTACTGAGGTTTTCGCTCTTGGGGTCCGAGTCGATCATCGATGGCTGCCGGGCCAGAGGCCGACCGCGCTGCCGTTCCTCAGTCTTCTCGGCCCTTTTGGAGAGCAGGCGGCGAAGCTGGTGCTGGAAGCTCGTCTACAGGAAGGCCGGCGTCCCCGGCTAGTTGGCGAGCTTAGCTGGATGTTCTGAGGACCCAACGCCTCAAAAACTCAAAGACCCCAACCTTGGGAATCTAGCGTCGATCGAGCGGAACGAACTCGATGTTGCTTGGACCTTCGTAGATGGCCTTCGGCCGAATCAAGCGGTTGTTGTCGAGCTGCTCCACAATATGTGCGGACCAGCCGGTGACCCGCGCGATCACGAAGATCGGGGTGTATAGATCGATCGGGATACCCAGCAGGTAGTAGAAGTAGGCGGCGGGGAAGTCGACGTTCGGGTAGAGCCCCTTCTCCTCGAGCATGACCCTCTCGAGCGTATCGGCGATATCGCCCCACTTCGTCTCGCCCTTCCTCTGCCCAAGCTCCTTGGCCTTGGGAGTCAGCCACATGGCCCGGCTGTCGCCCTTCTTGTACTCCCGGTGGCCAAAGCCCATGATCTTCTTCTTGTTGGCCAGCGCATCTCGAATCCAGCCCTCGGCGTTTTCGGGCGCGCCAATCTCTTGTAGCATCCTCATCGCTTCTTCATTGGCACCTCCGTGCAGTGGGCCCTTGAGGGTGCCGATGCCGGTCACGATCCCGCTGTAGATGTCGCTGAGGGTGGCGACGCAAACCCGGGCCGCAAAGGTCGACGCATTGAATCCATGCTCGGCGTACAGAGTCAGGGTGGCGTCGAACACCTTTTCGGTGTAAGCGTCAGGGCGCTGGCCGCTGAGCATGTAGAGGAAGTTCCCAGCCGTGCCGAGACTGGGATCGGGGTCGATGGGCTCTTGGCCGACGCGGATGCGATGCCCCGCCGCGACGATTGTCGGCGCGGCACCCGTGATGCGCACCGCCTTTCGGATGTTCGCCTCACGATCGTTCGCATCGTAGTCGTCGTCGAAACCCGCCAGCAAGGCA
>DATLGQ010000216.1:0-5184 GCA_035540435.1 Fimbriimonadaceae bacterium | reverse complement strand
ACCCTCGATCGCGCGCCGCGCCTGTCAACCCACACCTCCGGCTACGACATCGTTGTCTTCGATGGCGTCACCGAACAGCCGGTCGACGCGCGCGGGGTTCTCACCTTTGGGGCCGCAGGCGCCCCCTCACCGGTCACGGTGCAGCGGCGTGAAAGCAAGCCACAATTCGTATCTGCCGAACCCTCGCCTCTCATGGAAGGAGTCGACCTGCGGAACGTCTACATCGAGGCGTCGCAGCGCGTGGCGCCGAAGGCCACCTCCGAAGCGATCGCTCACGGCGACAAGGGGCCACTGGTTGTGGCCGATCGATCGGGGCGTACCACCCGCATCTACGTCGCGTTCGAACCGCTTCGGTCCGACTTTCCACTCCAGATCGGCTTCCCGATCTTTATCGCCAACTGCCTCGGCTTTCTCGGCGGACGCGAGATGGGGTCCTCCCTCCGGGTGAGCGCCGGCCAAGCCTTCTCGCTCTCTCTTGAAGGACCGGCCACACTCGAGCATCCGGACGGGCGGACTGAGACGCTAACTTCAGTGGCCGGCAATGTGGTGGTGCGCAGCGCAAGAGCGGTCGGGCGATACCAACTCACCACCGGAAGTCAGACTAAGACCCTGTTCGCCACCCTTCGCAGCGATCGCGAATCTGACATCATGCCCAATCCGGAGGTGGCTCTCGGTGGAGGGCAAGTTCGCTCGCAGGAGGCGCCGGTGCGGTTCACCGACTTCTGGCGTCCCCTCGTGCTGCTCGCCCTGTTGGTGCTCGCCGGAGAGTGGTGGCTATATGCGAGGAGGTCGTGATGCGCTTCACCGACCCCGCCTACCTCCTGCTCGTGATTCCCGTCCTGTTGGGCCTGGTCATGAGCTACCGCCACGTACACGGGATGGCGCGCAGCCGAAAGCGGCTCGCCTTCGCGGTGCGCTTCGTTCTCGCGAGCTTGCTGATTCTTGCGCTGGCGGGGCCGGAATCTCGGCGAAAGAACGAGGGGCTCTGCACGATCTTCCTGATCGACCGGTCCGACTCGGTTCCGGACGCCCAGAGGCAGAAGGCCGAGCATTTCGTAGATCAAGCGCTCCAGAAGCTGGGTCCCAAAGAACAGGCCGGAGTCGTCGTCTTCGGCCGCGCTGCCGTCGTCGAATCGGCGCCCGGCGGGCGTCGCCCTCTGGGCCTCCTTCTCAGTCGAGTCGACGGGTCCGCAAGCGACCTCTCGTCCGCGGTCAGACTCGCCAGCGCCAGCTTCCCCGACGGCAAGGCCCGACGGATCGTCGTGCTCTCGGATGGTAACCAAACCTCTGGGGATCTGCTGGCAGCCGCTGCGGTGGCATCCACGGACGGAATCCCAATCGACTTCGTTCCGCTTGGCACGGATGCGGGGCAGGCCGAAGTAGCCGTCCTCGACCTCCAGGTTCCCAGCGAAATGCCGGCGAACCAGCCGTTCGACATCCGGGTCATCGTCGATTCGACCGACGAGCAAGAGGCGCTTCTCTCGCTGGATCGGGACGACCTCATCGTTCGCGAGGTAGTGGTGAGGCTCTCCGCCGGCCACAATGCGCTCGTCGTTTCAGATCGTCTACCCAAAAGCGGCTTCCACCGCTACCGGGCGACGGTCCGAGCGCGGGAAGATCGGGACAGTCGCAACAACGTCGGGATGGGCTTCGTGGCCGTTCGCGGGCGTCCCAGGACGCTGGTGCTCCAGCAAAAGCCTTCCGCGGGCCTCTTGGTCAAGGCGCTCCGTCAAGCTGGACTCGAGGTGGACTCAGCGGGACCCGGCGCTCCCCTGCGCCCTGAGGACCTGCAGTCGTACGACTCCATCATCTTCAACGACATCAACGCCGCCTCGATCCTGCCTCGTCAGATGAGGCTCATCCAATCTGCGGTTCGTGACGGAGGAATCGGCTTTGCCATGGTGGGTGGAGAGAACTCTTTCCTGCCTGGCGGCTACTACGGCACGCCTATCGCCGAGATCCTGCCGGTCGATCTCAATATCCGCCAACGCAAGACCTACCCGAGCACCTCGATCTGCATCATGGCGGACGCCTCCGGCTCGATGAGCATGCCCGAAGACGGGGTCACCAAAATCCGCCTGGCCGCCAAGGCGGCAGAAGAGACGGTCAAGCTGATGGCTCCCCGGGACCGCGTGGGCGTGGCCGGCAGCACGGACGGAATTCAGTTCGTGGCTCCGATGCAGCCCCTGACCAACAAAGAGGCCGTCATCTCGCAGATCCGACTCCTCTCGACGGGGGGAGGCGGGATCTACGTGCGGCCCACCTTGCTCGAAGCCGAGAAGGTGCTAGCCAAGGAACCCTCGCAGGTCAAGCACTTCATCCTGCTCGCCGATGGCAACGACTGCGATCAGCAGGAGGGTTGCATCGAGATCGGACTGCGAATGCGAGCCAACAAGATCACGATGTCGGTGGTCTCGATCGGTGACGGCAAGGACGTAGCCTTCCTGAGGCGCCTGGCGCTGGCGGGCGGAGGCCGCTTCTATCTCGCCAAGCGCGCATCCCAGTTGCCGGCGATCTTCACCCAGGACGCCGCCGTGATGTCTCGCTCGGCGATAGAAGAGGGCGCGTTCTACCCCAAGCTCATAGGAGGAGAGGAGATCCTGCGCGGCATCGACTCCACACCACCTCTTTTGGCTTACAACCTGGCCGACAGCCGCCCGCTTGCCCGCACCTCGATGCGCACTCACAAGGACGATCCGCTGCTGGCGGTGTGGCAGTACGGCCTCGGCACCTCGCTGGCGTTCACTTCCGACGCTCAGGCTCGGTGGGCTCAGAACTGGATTTCTTGGGAGGGCTTCGGCACCTTCTGGTCACAAGCCGCCAGGGCGATAGCCAGGCGCTCGACCCTGAACGAGTACGACGTGAAGGTGAGCCAGCAGGACGGGAAGGGCATCGTGGAGATCCGAGCCGCCGATAGCCTGGGAAACGCCCTCACCACCAACCAAACCCGAGCGCGAGTCGCGACCCCCAGCGGGCAGTCCCGGGAGTTGGTCTTGTCCCAAGTAGCGCCAGGCCAGTTTACGGCGTCCTTCGACGTCACGGGGTTGGGCATCTACATCGTCACCTTGGCCGAGCCGAGTCCTGCCGGCGAACGAGTCAGCTCCAGAGGCTTTGCGATCGCCTATCCAGCGGAGTACCGCACGACCCGAACCAACACCTCCCTGTTGGCGCGAGCCGCAGAGGCGACGCAGGGTCGTCAGATTGAAAGGCCGGAGGACGCACTTGCTCCGGTGCCGAATCCGGGGGAGTCTATTTCGGCCCTGTGGCCCCTCTTCGTGCTGTGGGCAGCCCTCCTGCTGCCCCTCGATGTGGGTGTGCGGCGGATCGCACTGCCGGTAGCCGAAATCCTTGCCCGCGCCTTGGCCGCGATTCGCCTGCGCCGCCAGGTCGCCTCTCCGCAGCAAGTGGTCGTCGAGAGGCTGCACCAAGCCAAGCAGCGAGTGAGAGCGAGCGCCCCCTCGCCTGAGACTCGTCAGGTCCAGGTCGCGCCCGACGATGTGGTCCCAGCGGAGCGAGAAGCGGCCGCCGCGACCCCCAGGCGCAACGAGTCCGGCGCCGACCGAGCCGCCGGCAGCAAGTTGCTCGACGCGAAGAGGCGCCGCAAGGGCGGCTAGCTCTCGCTGATCACCCCGCAGCCGATACGGGCGCCGGAGTCGCCTGAAGGCTGACTCCTCAGGTCGTCCCGGTTGGCGTGGACCACGATCGCCCGGCCCAGGATGTCCGTTTGGGGGTCGCGACCGATGCTCCAACGGTCCGTTGTAAACTCGAGTCGACCCGTTCCGTCCTCGCCGACCGTGAGGTTGCCGATGTCGCCCGCGTGGGCCGCGGAGGTTTCGCCCAGCTTGCCGTGGTCCTCGTTCGTGGGGTTCCAGTGATCGCCCGCCGAACTAGCATCCGGCGCGCTGCAATCCCCGTGCTCGTGCAGATGGACCCCCTTCTCGCCCGGCGTCGCGCCACGAACTTCGAGCGTCAGGGTCACCTGCCCGTCGCGATCGACGAAGGTCGCGGTCCCTGTCACGTTGCTGCCGCTCTTGCTCTCGAGTTGTGCGACCGCCCTTCGCTCACCTGCCGGCACGTTCGGATCCCGCTGCACCGCCCCCGTGGCGGGGCTCTCAACCTGAGTCTCCTCTTGGCCCGAGCCACATCCGACGCCAATCAACCCTGCCAACGCAATCGCGAATACCAGTCTCCTATCCATCTTGCGTCTGACGAGGTAGGCGCTGCGATTGCTCCCACCGACCAAGCGTCTCGGAACTCTGGCGAGAGGGTACAACCCCAACGGGAGACCCTGAAACACATGGCGATTAGAATCGGCATCAACGGCTTCGGCAGAATCGGCCGCCTCTCGCTGCGCGCGATGCGGAAGCGCTACCCAGGCCAGTTCGACGTGGTGGCGGTCAACGACCTCACCGACACCCGCACGAACGCGCACCTGTTCAAGTACGACTCGACCTACGGCCCCTACGAAGGCACGGTGGAAGCCGGGGAGGGCCAGATCACCATCGATGGAGACGAGCTGCGCGTCTTCGCCGAGAAGGACCCCGCCAACATTCCGTGGGGCGACGTCGGCGCCGACATCGTTATCGAAGCGACCGGACTTTTCACCGATGCCACCAAAGCCGTCGCCCACCGTCATGCTGGAGCGAAGAAGGTCGTCATCTCCGCGCCGGCCAAGAACGAGGACGTGACGATCGTGCTGGGCGTGAACGAGCACATGTACGACCCGGCGAACCACCACGTCATCTCGAACGCCTCCTGCACCACCAACGGGCTGGCGCCGGTCGCCAAGGTCATGCACGAGCGCTTCGGTATCGAGAAGGGCCTGCTCACGACCGTTCATGCGTTTACGAACTCGCAGAAGACCCAGGACACCGCCGCCAAAGACCTGCGCGATGCCCGGGCCGCGTCTCAGAACATCGTGCCGAGCAGCACAGGCGCCGCCAAGGCGGTGGGTCTGGTCATCCCTGAGCTCAAGGGCAAGTTCACCGGGATGGCCTTCCGCGTCCCTACCCCGACCGTTTCGGTCGTGGACTTCACGGCGCTGCTCTCGCGCGAAGTAGGAGTGGACGAGATCAACGCCGCGATGTGCGAGTACTCCCGCGGCCCCATGAAGGGCATCCTGGCCTACACCGAGGAGGAGCTGGTGAGCACCGACCTGCGCGGCAACGAGCACAGCTCGATCTT
>DATLGQ010000215.1:0-2613 GCA_035540435.1 Fimbriimonadaceae bacterium | reverse complement strand
CTCGTAGATCGGGTTGTAGCCGATATGCACGTCGGGCCGGGCGACCAGCTGCGGCGGCGACAGGAACAGGTTCCACCGCTCCGGGATACTGGTCATCTCGGCGATGATGGCTTGGCCGAAGCCGCATGTACGCGTATCTTCGTGCAGGACCACCAATCTGCCGGTCTTGGCGACGGACGCCGTGATCGCGTCGTAGTCGCAGGGCACGATCGACCGCAGATCGATGATCTCCACGCTCGCCTCGGCTTCGAGCCTGGCAGCGGCCTCCTCGGCCAGCTCGATCGTATTGCCATAGGTGACGAGGGTGACGTCCGCTCCTTCTCGAACGATACGCGCCTTGCCAAAGGGCACTGGCTCCACCCGCTCCACCTGCACCTGTTTCCGGAATATGTGTTTCGGCACCAGGACGAAGGTGGGGTCGTCGCCGTGGATGGCGGTCCAGAAGAGTCCGGCGGCATCCTCCGGGGTGGACGGGATGGCGATGCGGATTCCCGGTACGTGAGCCAATCCGCCCTCGTTGCTCATGGAGTGCCAGAGGGAGCCGCCGGGCAAGTAGGCGCCATACGGCGCGTAGATGACGCAAGGGCACTTCCAGCCTCCGAAGCTCCGCCAGCGCAACGTGCTCAGGTTCGTCACGATCTGATTCCAACCGGGGGCCACGAAGTCGATGAACTGAAGCTCGAACACCGGCCGCCAGCCATGCGCAGCCATCCCGACGGCGGCGCCGATGATGGTGGCCTCCGCGAGCGGGGAATTGAAGACCTGCTTGGGAAACGCGTCGCTCAGACCCTTGGTCAGGCCGAAGACGCCACCCTTGGGATCCTCGATATCCTCGCCAAAGAAGATGACCTTGGGGTCGTTCTCGAGCGCCTTGCGGAAGGTCTGGTTGATGGCGGCGACCATGGTCATTCGGCCGGGCTGGATGGGAGGGGCTTGCGCGGGGGGCTCGTCTCCCCAACTGTGGTTGAGCACTTCTTCGGCGAGCGGGTCCTGCTCCTTCTCGGCTCGCAGGTAATCCTCATCGACCTGGCGTTGCACCTCGTCCTGCATCCGGGTCCAATCGTCGTCCGTGAGTTCTCCGGAGGCGATCAACTCCTCCGCGAGCAAGCGGATCGGATCGCGCTTGGCCATCTCCTCGATGTCTTCGAGCTTGCGGTAGACGCGATGGTCGTCGCTGGAGGTGTGGCTGCTAAGGCGGTCGAGGTCGCACCAGAGGACGGTGGGGCCGTCGCCTCGGCGGGCTCGTTCCACGGCGCGCAGCCCAGCTTCGTAGACGTCAGTTGGCCGGCGGGCGTCGATCTTGACGATGTAGTCGTCGCTGAGGATGCCAAGGTTGAAGGGCAGGAACTTGTCGGTGGGTGTGGAGATGCCGTACTTGTTGTCTTCGACCACGAAGAGCACCGGAAGCTTCTCCTGGACCGCGAAGGCGACCGCCTCGTAGAACTCGCCCTGACGGCTGGCAGCGTCCCCGATGCTGGCCAGACATACGCCCTGCGAGCCCGACAGCTTGAGCGCCCAGGCCGTGCCGCAGGCGGGGATGAGCGAGCCGCCGGTGGGGGTGCAGACGCTGAAGACGTTGAGCTCGCGGCTCGAGTAGTGGCCCGGCATCTGCCGCCCGCCGCTGCTGCTGGCTCGCTTGGCGAAGTAGGCGAGGGCGAGGTCGTAGTTGCTCATCCCACGCGCGAGCATGATCGCCCGGTCGCGGTAGTAGGGGAAGATGTAGTCTTCGTCCCCCAGCACCAGCGAGAACGCGGCCAGCGCTTCGTGACCCATCCCGCTGACCTGGAACCAGCCCTTGCTCTGGCGCAGCAGGATGCCTTCGCGGCGGTCGCCCTCGCGACTCAGGAGCATCAGGCGGAGAAAATCGAGCTTGTTCAGGGTCTTCGTGGTGGGAGCGGCGGACATGAAGCGGGGCACCTCTTTCTTCGTTGAAATGGTGGCTGCCGGACTAGGGCTTGAACCTAGAACCTCCTGATCCAGAGTCAGGCGCTCTGCCAGTTGAGCTATCCGGCAACGGAGCTACCATTCTACCTGCCGGGGCAACAGTCCTGGCCGACCGACGGTCTGGTAAACCAGCCTCATGTCGGAGCTGCGATACCATCCGTTCCTCGATACGTGGGTCATCACGGCCACCCACCGGCAGGACCGGACGTTTCATCCCCCGGCGGACTACTGCCCTCTCTGCCCTACCAAGCCGGGCGGGTTTCCTACCGAGATTCCTTCCGAGAGCTACGACATCGTTGTTTTCGAGAACAAGTTCCCGTCGCTGCGGCCGGACCCGCTCGAGCCCGACGTGGAAGGCAGTGCGCTGATGCCGGTACGGCCGAGCTACGGGGTCTGCGAGGTCGTGTGCTACTCCGACCAACACGACGCGACTTTCGCCACCTTGCCAGAAACGCAGGTGCGCAAGCTGACGCGGGTGTGGAAGGAACGGACGTGCGAACTGCGCGAACGGGAGGGCATCCAGTACGTGTTCGTGTTCGAGAACAAGGGCAAGGAGATCGGGGTCACCCTCTCGCATCCCCACGGCCAGATCTACGCGTATCCCTACATTCCGCCGGTGCTGGTGGACGAGCTGGGGGCGGAGCGTCGTCATTTCGAGCGGACGGGCCG
>DATLGQ010000214.1:0-5583 GCA_035540435.1 Fimbriimonadaceae bacterium | reverse complement strand
GGTCTGCACTCGGTCGCTATCGGCTCGAGTGGACTGGCACGGCCGCCCGCGCCGTCAGGGTGCCGCGGGTATCCGGGCCGGCGCTGAAATCTCGGTCCACTGCATCAGGCGGTACCGAATCTCAATCGCGCCGGTGACCGCCTCCCGAACCAGCACCGTACTCCGAGCGGGTGCCTGATGACTCTGCCGTGCCACTTGCAAATACCGCGTGTCGTAGCGGACCACCCAGTCGTTGGACAGCACCCGTGTCTCCTCCAGCTGCAACACGCGATCGAGCGTGACGCGGCTCGGCGTCCGCGATGAAAATCCTCGGGCGAGGCAGGAAGCTGCGCGAAGCGGGCGTTGTGCTCGGGCAGATACGTAGACTCCAAGTATACGTTCGCCGCGGCGGCGTCCGCGATCCCCAAGCGGCGCAATTTCTTCACGAGGCGATCCTGGTGCGTCCCATAATTCCGCACGGCCTTTCGCATGCGGCGAATTCGCGGCGATGATCTGAACCCAACGCGCCGCACATCCGGCCAAACTGCGTCAAGGCACGGCCCCGGTGCCCTGCTCCTCTGCATTCGCCTCCCGGACATAGACATTCTTCCAGTCCGTATAGAGGGCGAGCGGCACGCCGTACGTCTCGATCCACCGGCGCAACACATCGACCGCCGCCCAGATCGTCTCCTGCTCCCCGAGCCGCGCGAGCGTGCGGTGGAGTTCCCAAGATTCAGTGGAGACCTTGTCACCCTCGTTTCGATACGGCTTCACATTCGTCCGGGCTGACGCCGCCGACATGGCTGTGACGGCGGGTGCGATTGTAGAAGTGGTCGATGTAATTGGCACTGTCAGCGAGCGCCAGCCCTCGATTCTTGGAGATCTGTTTCTTGATCCGCTCCTTCGTCAGGCTTCCGAAGAAGGATTCGGCGACGGCATTGTCCCAGCAGTTGCCTTTCCGGCTCATGCTCGGCTCGAGGGGATGGCTGCGGCAGAAGCGTCGCCAGGCGTGCTGCCGAACTGGGTGCCTTGATCCGAATGAATCAGGGTCCCGCGCGGTCGTCGGCGGCGGACCGCCAACAGGACGGCGTCGAGGACCAGCTCTCGATGAATCGTCGGCCCGGCCGACCAGCCGACGATCTTGCGCGAGAAGAGATCCATGACGACAGCCAGGTAAAGCCACCCCTGCCACGTGCGAATGTAGGTGATATCCGTCACCCACGCTTTGTTCCGACGCGTCACCGTGAACTGGCGTTTCAGCAGGTTCGGAATCAGGACTGAGGGCTTTCCGACCGACCAGCGCCGCATCCGGTAGCCGTGCAGCACCCGGAGCTGGTGCTCGCGCATCAGCCGCGCGACGAGGTGTTTGCTACAGGTGTCGCCGGCCTCGCGGAGGTCCAGGAACACCCGGGGGGCGCCGTAGATACCCTGGCTGGCCGCGAACGACGCGCGGATTAAGCGAAGCATGTCAAGGCTGATGGTCCGAGTCCAGAAATCACCGATTCAAGATGTCCCGTTTTCTCCGACGTATTTGTCCACTGATCCGAGGCCGACGCGCTGTGGGAATGGGGGAATCTCGCGTTCCTCAACGAGATTTCCAGGTCCCTGTGGGCCGCCTTCTGTGCGGTCCATAGGGACGACATTTCCACAGCGCCTGACCGTCACGATTCGTCGGTCACCTCCTCGCCATTGGGCTTGCCGCGGCGTCCGAGCAGCCCGGCCTTGCGCTTTTCCTTGAGCCGGTAGCTCTCCCCTTTGATGTTGAGCGTGGTCGCATGATGGAGCAGGCGATCGAGGATGGCCGTCGCCAGGACGTTGTCGTTGAAGACCTCTCCCCAATCGGCGAAGCTCTTGTTGCTGGTGACGATTAGGCTGCCGCGCTCATAGCGGCGGACCAGCAGGCGGAAGAAGAGACTGGCCTCCTCGCGGGACAGGGGGAGGTACCCCAGCTCGTCGCGGATCAGCAGCCGCGGATACGTGAGCTGTTGGAGCGTGCGCTCGAGCCGATTCTCGTGTCGCGCCCGGATCAGCCGTCCCATCAGGCTCTCGAGCGTGAGGAAGAGTGCCGAGTAGCCGCTCTCGACGGCTTTCACGCCCAGCGCGATCGCCAAGTGGGTCTTCCCGACCCCGGGCGGGCCGAGCAGGACGACGTTGTGCGCGCGTTCGATGAAGCTACCGCCGGCGAGCTCGCGGATCGCCTTGCGATCAATCGATGACTGGAAGTGAAAATCAAACTGGTCGAGCGTCTTGATCCACGGCAGGCGCGCCTGCTTCAACCGCCCCTCGACGCCACGCTGGTAGCGCCCGTGCCATTCCGTTTCCAGTGCCCGCGCCAGGAACCCTTTGAAATCGAGGTCTCCCTTCGCCGCCTGCTCGCACACGCCATCGAGTTGCGCCAGCAGGGTCTCCATTTTCATCCGCTCCAGGAGCGTGGTCAGTTCCATTGCGCCACCTCCTCGTAGTGCGTGAGCGGGCGCCGCTCGACCTGGAGCGCCTCCCACAGTGCGCGGTGGTGCTCGGGCACGGTCACCCAGCCCTTCGTGGCGGGTTGCAACCGGTGCTGTGTCACGAGCCGATCCGCGTCATAGACGGAGAGCACGCCGTCGAGCGAAATGCGGATGGAAACGCGGCGGCCGGCCAGCGAGTCCAGCACGCTGTAGCGGTTCCCGCGGACCTCGATGTAGGCATCCCAGCTCACCTGGCGGAGCTCCCAATACGAGGTGTCGTAGCGCGCCGCCGGTAGGGCGTGCAGCTGCGGTTCCTCGCGGGCGAACCGCTCGACGACGACCTCGCGCACCGTCCCGTGCCGTCGCTGATCAGCCTCGTCACGGAGCCACTGCTCGGCGAGCTGATTCAGGTGCGCCCAGCTGTCGAAGGCGCGGTAGCGGACGAAGAAGTGGTGCTTGATGTAGCCCACCATCCGCTCGTCCTTGCCCTTGGTTCGCGCTCGCGCCGGCTTGCGCGCCCGCGGCGTGAAGCCGTAGTGGCCGGCCAGATCGAGAAACCGGGCGTTGAACCGCGGCCCGTCGGCGCGATGCTCGAGCACCGCGCATTTCTGGTTGTCAACGAGCACCTCGGCGGTCACCCCGCCGAACCACTCGAAGCTGCGGATCAGCCCCTCGTACGTGTGCTCCGCATCCTCCCGGTCCGTGCACCAGAAATGGAACCGACGCGAGTAGCCGAGCGTGTTCACGCAAAAGTGCACCTCGGTCTCGAGGCCGCTGATCATCGTCCGGATCTCGCCCCAGTCGCTCTGCAGCTGTCGGCCTGGCTCCGTCTCAAAGCGCACCGTGACGCGGCCTGGTCGGAGCGCCCGCTTCGGTCGGATGTAATCCCGCAGGATCGAGAGCTTCCCCGTATAGCCGCGGGCCTGGAGCTCCCGGAAGATCACCTGCGCATTCCGTACCCCTTCGGCCAGCAGCTGATCGACATGCGTCCGATGCGCATCTAACAGGCTCTTCCGCTTGCGCCGTGTCGGGGTCGGTGCCCCACCACGTGCGAAGGCCCGGCTCACCGTCTTCGGGTGCAGCCCGAGCTGCCGCGCGATATCGCAGACGTAGACACCGCGCTGCACCAGTGCTTGAATCACCATGAAGTCCTCCTTCCCGAGCAATCCTGTCCTCCCTCCGTTTGGCGACGGTAAAGAGGGCATTCTGCTTCGGTGTTTGGGCGACTTCTTATTTCGGCGATCTACAGACTTCTATAATCACCGGCGCTGACAAAGCAGCCGGGCATCCCTTGGGCGTGGCCTGACTCCGGCTGCGCGAGCCATGCGTAGTAGCCGCTTGGGGCGAGGCCAGCAGACGACACATGACCTGCACAGCGTGTTTGTGTTGATGCGCCTTAATGAATTCGTACGTACGGCGAACCCGTGTGGGGCGCAGCTTCCTGGGCATCGGTCAGCCCCTCCTTCAAGGCTGATCTACTGTCCACTAAAAGCTGGCAACTCCAAATGGCCGGGCGCTGGGATGGGAATGCAAGGAACTGTTTCGCTTTCGCGAGTTCAGCGCCCGCTCTGCGCTGGTGGACGACCACAGAACCGGAGACTGGCGGGAGTGAACCGAAGGTCCCACGAGCCGAGTCTCCCGACGATTTCGCCCCTCTTCTCCATCCGTCCGGAGAACCGTTGTCGCAGCTCAACACCCGGTTGCAACGGGTGCTCTGTAACAACCTCGAATTCGAGGTTGGGGTACGTCCCCGTCACAGGCACGGAGAAGGTCACGACTCCTGCGCTCTCGGAGCACGCGACACCCGTAACGCGGTTCTCCTGCTGCTGTAACGACATCTCGTACAGGAGCGAATGCGTTGGCCCCCTGGCGAACCACCCACCCGTTACCCGCGGAGAGGGGGCGGTCAGGCCGCAGGCTGATAACAAGAACGAAGAGGCGAGAGCGAGAGCAACGACGGCGACCGGGAACATCGTCTCGGCATCACCGTCACCCGCCTTCTTGTTCACTCGCTCTTCCATTCGCTTCAGGTGGTGATGTACGGAGATCCACCGCTCACCTGCGGCGCGCCCGTCGGGAGGGCCGGAGGTTCTCCTGAGCACGTGTGCGCATGCGGCACATGAGCATACGGACGCCGGTGATGTGTAACGTGACGGGTGCGATCACGCGCAGAACCCCGCGGATCGGACACCTACCTATCCACAGCTGACCTTCCAAACGATGTTCAGCAGGTCCACTCCGAGGTTCAGGCGACCGGCGCGGTACTCCAAGGTGATCGGCTCGTTCAGCCGCAGGAAGCGTGCGCTCTCCGCCCCCGCAGCGACTCGTGCACGCTCCAGCAACTCGGAGGTGGCCGGCTGCCCGATGGCCCACTCCACGTTCCTCTCGTCGCAGCTGCTGCGGTCCGGCGCAGGGGACGGCGGAACCGGGGTCGTCGGGCGATCGGCTGGATCGGTCGGCGGGTGCGCTGTGCCGGGATCACGCGAACCCTGGGACTCTGTGGCGGGTGGAGTGGGAGCAGTGGGTCCGGTTGGCGTGTCACCGCACGCGGCACTCAGGCAGGCTGCAAAGATCACCGCAACGAAACCGACTGGACGCGAACGCATAGGTTCTCCCCATAGGCAGGCGGCACCAGTAGTGTCGCACTGCCGCTGGTCGGGTCGCAAGATGCAGCCTCCGATCGGTAGTGACGTCCGTCGCGGCGGGCCGCTGCCCGTCCGCGTGCGGAGTCTGCTGATGCAGGACGTGCGGTGTAGAGGAGTCCGGCGTTCTATTTGTATTCAGTACGAGCCTGTGCCACTATAGGCATCCAATAGGAGCGTGGATGGCGAAGACCGACGTCTGGCAGGGCACCCTGGCGCTGATGATCCTCAAGACCCTCCAAACGATGGGTCCGCAGCACGGGTATGGGATCGCCCGCCGCATCGAGCAGATCAGCGAGGACCAGCTCGCCGTCAACTACGGCACCATCTATCCGGCCCTCCTCAAGCTCGAGCAGGAGGGCTACATCAGCTCGGCGTGGGGTCTTTCGGACAACAACCGCAAGGCGAAGTTCTACAGCCTGACGCGAGCGGGGCGGAAGCAGGTGGAGCGGGCCACACGCGAGTGGGATCAGACGACCGCCATCCTGGCCAAGTTCCTCCGGCTGGGCGAGGAG
>DATLGQ010000213.1:0-10427 GCA_035540435.1 Fimbriimonadaceae bacterium | reverse complement strand
CCCCAGACCCTTCCCACGTGAATGTGCGACCGGTCTCGACCGGGAACACGATCGCTGGAAGCATCGGCTCGAACGGAACGTTCTTGAGCGAAATACTGCGCTGGAAGATGCCCTTCTTGTTGATCTCCCAGACCTGGACGTCCCCCACCTTCTCGGCGTTCTCGCCGCGCACCTCGATCGTCGCGATCTTGCCGTCGCCGGTGGCGTTCGGCTTGACACTCTTGACGGTGTAGACGATCACGCCGGATCGGGTCTCGCGCTGGCCGTTTGGCGCCGTGAGTTGGGCAGCCATCTCGTAGACCCACTGGTTACCGACCACCAGCGGCATCAAACTCGCTTCCTCGCCCGGACTCACCTTGGCCACCGGTATGCCTTTGGCCGGCTTCGGTTGATAGACGCCGCCCTTCGACCCACAGCCGCTCACAACGAACGAGCCCGCCAGCGCGAGCACGCACCACTTAAATGCACTCATGTTCATCCCTCACTTTTCTTCCTTGATCGCTTCAAGCGCGCTTCGTGCCAGAACGCCATCCTGGAGTTGCGTTATGGTCACTTCGCTCATGCTGAGCTCGTGCTCGATGCGCGGTGCCGCGATCGCCACCCCGTCCACCACGAGCAGAAGCTGCGACCCCACTCGGTTGCGGGTGTACTTCCAGAGACGCTTTCGTCCCTCCTCGGTCAAATCGATCACCAAGTCGTACAGGGGCCGATTGTCAGGATCCCGATACTCCCGCAGCCGGGCATCCTCCATTTGGTTGCCGTTCAAAATGATCTGCGCGTTCCGCAGCAGCGCCTCCGGCGCAGCCGCCAGGTGACGCGAAGTAGCAGGGTCGATTCGTGCCTCGAGCGAGGCCCGCACGTCCTCGAGCTGGCTCGGGTTCTCTTCCAGCTTGCGCGCCTCTTCGATCACGTAGCCGCGCACCTGTTCTCGCGTCACCTGCTTCTCGGCGTAAGAGGCTTCGACCGCGAAGGCGAAGCGGCTGCGATACGGCTGCAAAACGATTCCCCGTAACACCTTCGACTCGCCCCCAACCGGCACGCGCACCTCCACCGGCTTGCGAATGACGATGCCGTTCTCCAGCGAACTGAGTTGGAGCCGTTCCAACGGGCGGCCATCCAAGCCGACACCCAGGTCCCGCTTGAGCTTCGCCAGCAAGTCGGCGTCGCCGTCCAACGCCTTTCGAAGATCATCGACCTCCCAGTACACGCGCATGGGCGGCAAGTCGGCCTCCTTCATGTCGTTCATGATCATGATGAAGCGGCCCAACGCCTTTTCGTCACCCTGCATCGACAGGAGCATCTCTTTGATGGGCACGCGGCGTCTCTGCCCCCCCGTGTCCAAAGCATCCGGGTCGCGGTCCGTGGGCGCCTCGAAACCTCCATCCGGCGACTCCATGAGAACCGCGATCTGGTTCTGCACCACGATCTGGTACTTGTTGCCGGTCGTGACGCCGAGAAGATTCACCCGGGTTGGCTGAACCGGCTTCGGTTCGTAGCCGTCGATCATCATGCCGCCGACGAGGCGGTATCCATAGAAGGACGCTGCCGCGACGACCGCAAATCCGATAGCGATCTTGGTCGACTTCAGCATCTTGATCGGCCGATGCGCCGGGCGCTCCGCTGCCTGCTCCATCTAAACATATAACGCGTGGATCGGCAAAGTCCGTGCCAGGCATTGTACCGTTGGTCAGGCTGCGGACCGGTAAGATCGGCTGTTCATGAAGGCGTTTCGCCTCAACCGTCTCTTCAACGCGCGCTCCGGGCGCTGCTTCGACGTAGCGATCGACCACGGCTTCTTCAACGAGGGATCGTTTCTGGCCGGGATCGAGGACTTGGAAGCGGCAGTGGCCACCGTCGTGGAGGCCGGACCCGACGCCGTCCAGCTCACAGTCGGGCAGGCCGAGGTCCTGCAGCGCATCCCGGGCAAGCACAAGCCGGCTCTGGTCCTTCGTACGGATGTCGCCAACGTATACGGGCGAGAACTGCCCCGGCGAGTCTTCAGCAAGACGATCGAGTCCCCGGTCGAGCAGGCGCTCAGGCTCGATGCGGCGTGCGTGGTGGTGAACCTGTTTCAGATTCCGGGCGAGCCCGAGCTGACGGAGCAGTGCATCGAGAACATCCTGCGGATCAAGCCAGATTCAGAACGCTTTGCAATGCCCCTGATGGTGGAGCCGCTGGTTTTTCGACCGAACGAACAGGCGGGCGGCTACCAAGTCGATGGGGACGTCGAGAAGATCGTCCCGCTGGTGCGGCAGGCCACCGAACTGGGGGCCGATCTCATCAAGGCCGACCCGACCGACGATGTCGAGCTCTATCACGAAGTGATACGAACCGCCCGCGTGCCGGTTCTGGTTCGCGGAGGAGGTCGGGCGGCCGACGAGGAAATCTTGCGCCGCACCCAGGCACTCCTGCAACAAGGCGCAAGCGGGATCGTCTACGGGCGCAACATCGTTCAACACCCCAACCCGCGCGGCATGACGCAGGCGCTGATGGCGATCGTCCACGAAGGCGCCACGACCGAGGAGGCGCTGCTGGCGCTCGGCCCCAGATGAGGCTCGGCATCATCGGCGGCGGGCTCATGGGGCGCGAAATCGCCTCTGCCCTCGGCCGTTGGTTTGCACTCACAGATGTGCCCGACGCGTCGTTGGTGGCGGTCTGCGATATCGAGCCCACCGCACGCGAGTGGTTTCGAAGAGTGCCGGGCGTGCGGAATTCGACGGTGAAGGCAGAGGATCTCTTGGATGATCCGGAAGTGGACGCCGTATATGTGGCGGTGCCGCACCAGCTTCACGAGAAGATCTACCTACAGGTCCTTCAAGCAGGCAAGGACTTGCTGGCGGAAAAGCCCTTCGGCATCGATCTCGAGGCGGCGCTGCGGATTCAGAGGGCCGCAGCGGATAGCGGCCGGTTCGTACGTTGCAGCTCGGAGTTCCCCTTCTTTCCCGGCGCCCAGCGCGCGTTCGAATACGTCCGTGACGGCCGGCTGGGCAAGCTGATGGAGGTCAGAAGCGGGTTCTGGCACTCGAGCGACCTCGACCCGGACAAGCCGATCAATTGGAAGCGCCAGGCCGCCACCTGCGGCGAGATAGGGGTGATGGGAGACCTGGGCCTCCACGTCACCCATCTGCCCCTTCGTCTGGGGCTCTGGCCAGAGCGCGTCTACGCGCAGCTTCAGAACGTCGTCCACGAACGACCCGACGGCAGGGGCGGACGCGCCCGCTGTGACACATGGGATAACGCCATCCTGCATTGCGACCTGCCGGGCGAGGCGATCATGAGGCTCGAAATGAAGCGCCTGGCTCCCGGCGAAACCAACACCTGGTTCTTCGAAGCGCTCGGCACCGAAGGCGGCGTCCGCTTCAGCACGAAGGAACCGAAGACGCTGTGGACGTTCGAGCGGAGGGGCGAGCAGGCTTGGAAGCAGGTGAATCTCGGCCATGCCTCCGTCATCCCCGCCATCACCGGCAACATCTTCGAGTTCGGGTTCCCAGATGCCATCCTGCAGATGCTGGGAGCGTTCGCGCTGGAGCGGCATGGCAGCCTGGATGGACGCTTCGGTTGTGCGACCGTGGAAGAGGCGGTAGCAAGCCACCAACTGTTCAAAACCGCCCTGCGCAGCCATGAGGAGAAGGCGGTGAAGGAAGTGCGGTATGAGAGGGCGAATCAAGAGAGGAGAAGATATGAACGACACGGAGATGACTCGGCGTAGGTTCCTGGAGCGCACCGGCGCGGCCGCTCTGGGGGTTGGACTCGCAGCCAAAGGCCTGACTGCAAGCGGCCTAAGCCAACCCACGCCCACTTCCTCCCGCCGCCAGGTCGGCGCAAACGAGAAGATCGTGCTGGGCGTGATCGGCTGCGCCGGCATGGGCTCCGCCAACATGAAGGCCCTATGGAACTACCCGGAGATCGAGGTCGCCGCGCTGTGCGACGTGGACTCCAACCGGATCGGCAGCGACTTCAAGGCGGTTGAGGATAAGTTCAAGAAGAAGCCTGACGTCTATGGCGATTACCGTCGCATGCTCGAGCGCAAGGACATCGACGCCATCATCATCGGCTCGCCCGACCATTGGCACGCGCTCCAGCTCATCCACTCGGTCGAGGCCGGCAAAGACGTGTATTGCGAGAAGCCGATCTCGTACAGCATCGTAGAGGCCGTATCCATGGCGGGCGCCGCCCGCCGCTTCAAGAGGGTCGTGCAAGTCGGCACCTGGCAGCGCAGCACCAAGGAATTCAGCGACGCAATCAATTACGTCAAGAGCGGCAAGCTCGGCAAGATCGTGCTGTGCCGAGCCTGGATCACCGACTCCTTCCGCGCGGGGCGGCAGAAGGTTCAGCCGGTGCCGGCGGGTCTCGACTACGACATGTGGATCGGGCCGGCCCAGATGGTGCCCTACAAGCCCAACCACGTGCACTGGAACTGGCGCTGGTTCAACAACACCGGCGGCGGCATGACCACCGACTGGGGCGTGCACATGATGGACATCGCTCTGCTTGGCATGAGCCAGGGGCAGGACCTGGTGATGCCGGTGGAAGTGAGCGCGCACGGCGGCCAGTGGGCGATCCTGGACGACGACCGCACCGCCTACGACACCACCGAGGCGCTGCTCCGGTTCAAGAACCCGGACTTCGTGATGCACTGGTCGGTGCGGCGGGACACCCCGGGGCTACCCGGCCACGGCACCGAGTTCGTGTCGGCCGACGGCAAGACGCTGAGGGTTTGGCGCGGAGGCTGGGTGATTCTGGGTCCCGACGGCAAGGAGATCCCCAAGGAAGAGGGCCCGGCGCCGGGCAACCATTGGCGCAACTTCGTCGACTGCGTCAAGTCGCGACAGATGCCGGTCGCGGACCTGGCGTCGGTCGCGCAGACCACGATCGTGTGCCACCTGGTCAACGCGTCCCAGTTCTCGGGTCAGACAGTTCGTTGGGACAAGCAGCGAATGGACCTGGTTGGTCGGGAAGGGCGCTCGACGATCGCCTACGACCGGCCGTATCGGCGGCCCTATTCGCTCAAGAAGTACGCCTGGCTGGGGTTCTAGCCCCGGCCCGGCGTCATGATGTCGATGCCGCGGGGGGTTCTGGAGACACTGCATCCCAGCAGCTTGGCGACCTGCTCGATAGGCACGATGAGTTCCCCATCATGCAGAAAGGCGGGCAACTCAAGACGAGCTGATCGACCGTCTAGGGTTGCGTTCAAGCTGTTAACCTCAAACTGCATCGCTCGTTTCCCAAAGATTAACGTGGCGCGCAATCCGCTAGTCGAGACGCGTCCGAGGTATGAGAGCGGCGCTGCCGGCACATAGTTTAGAACGATCGCAGTGCCTGTCACTGTGCCATTCAGACGCACTAGCAGAGGCTTGGTGCCACTGCCCAACTCAGGAGCGAGTCTCTCGATCCGGTATTGAATGCTGCGTGCTACAGCCTCCTGAAGTACAGGTTCGCTTTGGTGCGACATCACCTCCACGAAGACGCGTCCGCTGACAAAGTTTACCGTGTTTTCAGTTGGACGAGAAATGGCATGACTATCGCCCATAGCTTGGCCGCTGGGGAGGCGGCCAGAACTTGTCCAATAGAGAGACAACCTTCTCCTGGAAGCGTGCTCGTAGGCGGCCTCTGCAGAAGACAGCACGTGAACCGTCAAGAGCAGGCTCCTTGGCGAGCTTGGTTCGAGCTCGAGAAAAGGACCGGCTCCAGCGAAGAACATATGCGCGGTGGCATCCTCCTCTCGAACCGTGTAGGAGATCGGAACATGATCACGATACAGAGCCGTGGGACTATAGCCAGGGACTTCGTGCTTGCCTGGGAGCATGCTCGCGAGCTGCCTCAACTTGCGGTGGACATCGGTAGCCGCGACATAGTACACGTAATGCGCGCCCTCCCACGGCTTTGTCGTCTCCATCCTTACACCCCGTGGCTCTTGGAAAGCCGTGTATGCCGAGTGTGGCGGCAGGACGTGGGAACCTTGCAAGCCAAGAAGAAGCGTTGAGATGAAAGTCATATGGCACCCTTCTGGGGCGGTGGTTGTAACGAAAGGCACAAACCCAGATGATGGTGTAGGGTTCCACGGATCGTGTTGGCCTCCTGGCTCAACCTCCCTGTGAACAATCGAGTTGTTAACGAAAAAGTCGAAGTAGTCGACAAGGGCAGCCTTGTAAGTTGTGTCGCGCGCCCATGCCATCGGCAAGGCAAGCCGGCTGCTTCGCATGACACAGATCGGCTCGTCCCAGGTCTTGGCGCACACGTCGTCGCTTTCGGAGATTCCCCTACGGATCGTATAAATCTCGTCGCCTGCCTCGACCACAACCTCGACGTTCCAAGCAAAGCAAAGCTGCGCAAGCAGCGTCGCGATGACCAAAAGCACCGCCTTCTTCATCATTGCCGATTTCTTAACCTAAGCCCGAGGATTTTGCAAGAGCTTTTGCGAGAAGTTTCGTGAGCGACACTTAACCATCCAAGACACCCAACACCGAACACCCAACACCGAACACCGAGCACCCCTCACCCCGGACATCCTAAAAGGAAGGGACGCCCGCTTCGCGGGCGTCCCTTGATTCGTGCCTTCCTTGGCGGTTTCTGCTACTTACGCTGCGCGCGGGTAGTCCTCGTCCACGTCCCTGTCGCGGTCGTACACCTCGTAGTCCGTCGCGTAGGTGCGCCGCCAGTCGGTCATCATCCACACCAGCGCCGTCAGCACGCCCATCGCGACGAAGAAGTTGCGGGCGTTCTCGACGTCGTTGAAGCCGGCCAGCCACGGCATCGCCAGGAGCGCCAGGGCCACCACGATCTCGATAGCTCCGTGTGCCGGGAACGGGATGACCCGTGCCAGGCCGTAGGGCATGTCGGTCATGAGCGTCACCAACAGGTAGCCGGCGCCGGCGATATAGCTGATGGTCGCGGGGACCCCGCCGAAGTTGAACAGGCTGGGAGCCAAAAAGAAGACGAGGCACGCCAGGTAGTCGATGACACCGTGAAACCTTGGTCCGATCACTTTCATTCTCAAGTCACCTCTGCTGAGAGGTACGACTAGGCGTTTTGCCTGCGGGTTTGTCCATGTTTCATGGGGCAAGCCTGATCATCTTGATCTCGGGCGCTGGCGAGCAAGAGTATAAGACCCATAACTCATCAGGGGCCCATGAATCGGCGCCCAGCGTCTCCTACAGCGTCTTCGCCAGGATGATGGCCTCGGCGACTTCCTTCATCGTCTTCCGGGCGTTCATGGACTGGAGCTGGATGCGGCGGTAGGCCTCCGCCTCGTTCACCTTCAGCTCCTCCATCAGGATGCCTTTCGCGCGGTCGATCAGCTTCCGGGTTTCCAGCTTGTCGCTCAGGCTGGTGACCTCCTTCTCGAGCTGCTTGTTTTGCTCGTAGCGGCTGCGGGCCACCTCGATCGCGGGGGGCAGGTCGCTGGGCTTGAACGGCTTCACCAGATACGCGAAGACGCCGGCAGCCTTGGCCCGGTTAACCAGTTCCGAGTCGCTGTAGGCAGTCAGCAGGATCGCCGGAGCGATGCCTTCCTCGACGATCTGGCTCACCGCTTCGATCCCGTCCATCACCGGCATCTTGACGTCCAGAATGCACACGTCCGGAGTCGTCTCGCGCGCCGCGTCCACCGCCTGCTGGCCATCGCCGGCCTCCGCGACGACCTCGTACTCGAGGTTCTCGAGCATCTGTTTGAGGTCGAGCCGAATAATCGGATCGTCGTCGGCAATCAGCACTCTCATCTTCGCCATTTGTTCTTAGACCTCGCTCTGGCCGGACACGACGATGTGGAGCCGGAGAATGTGACCCAGTATACCTTTGCAAGCGTGCTCAGGCTCGTACCAGCGTCAGCGCCCTCAGGATCAGGCGGCCGTCGGTGCTGCCGAGAATCTCCTTCGTCGCGCGCTCCGGGTGGGGCATCATGCCCAGAACGTTGCCCTGCTCGTTCAGGACTCCCGCGATGTTGTCCACCGAGCCGTTGCAGTTGAACTCGTCGGTGCACTCTCCGTGCGGCCCGACGTAGCGAAAAGCCACCCGGTCCTCGCCCCGCAGCGTCTGGAGCGTCTCCTCGTCGCAGACGTAGCGTCCTTCGCCGTGGGCGATGGGGATCCGGAGCAGCCGGTCGATCCCCCTGGTCCAGATACTCGTGGTGTTGGCGGCCTGGAGATAGACCGTCTCGCACACGAACTTCTGGCTCTCATTGGCCAGCAGGGCTCCAGGCAGCAGCCCCGCCTCACAAAGGATTTGGAAGCCATTGCAGGCGCCGATCACGGGCCGTCCTTCGCGGGCAAAGCGGGCTACCTCGTCCATTACTGGCGCTCGGCTGGCCATCGCCCCGCAGCGCAGGTAGTCGCCGTAGGAGAATCCGCCGGGGATGAACACGGCATCGAAGCCCGCAAGCGAATCGGCCTCGTGCCAGACGTATTCGGCCGCGAGCGCCATGTCGTCGCGCAAGGCGTGGAGGGCGTCCTGATCACAGTTGGACCCGGGGAAGCGCAGGACGGCCACCTTCATGCGACCACCTCGAAGCGATAATCCTCGATCACCGGGTTGGCCAGCAGCCGGTCGCACATCTCCCTCACGCGCTGCTCGCTGAAGTCCTCGACTTTGAGCTCGATAAGCTTTCCGATTCGCGCCTCGCTAAGCTCCTCGTATCCGAGCTTGCGGAGGGATTGGGCGACCGTACGGCCGGCGGAGTCCAGCAGCGATGGCTTGAGGGTGACGTATACCCGGACGGTAGGCACTTCTTATTGTACTTGGGCGCTCTTCCACCAGCGGCCAGGGATGCGCTGAAGCCGGAGGCTTCGGTTCTGCTTCTTATCCTGGCGGCCACCCTAGCTGCCTCCCGCCCAGTAGATGGGCGTGCAGGTGATCGACCGACTGCCCAGCGTCGGGGCCCTGGTTGATGACGAGGCGATAGCCGCCGGTGAGTTCCTCTTGCTCGGCGATGATCTTGGCGGCGTTGAGGATGTGCAGGTGGTCGCCCTGCTCAGGCAGTTCCGCCAGACCTGGAATCTCCTGCCGCGGGATGATCAGGATGTGCGTGGGCGCCTTGGGGTCGATGTCGCGGAACGCCACCACGTGCTCATCCTCGTAAACGATGTCAGCCGGGATCTCCCGGTTGATGATCTTGGTGAAGAGGGTGGCCATGTCGCTATTGTGTTCTCCTTGGGGATGCCCTTTGGGTCCATAATTGCTGACCGTGAGGGAGCCGGCCGTCAAACGCAAGAAGCCTCGACCGCGGTTTCCTTGGTTGCTCTTGCTGCTCTTCTTGGGCTCGGTTTACTTTTTCTGGGTGCTACCCGCCCAACTGGGTTCACGGCCGGTCATGGTGGAGTTTCAGGACTAAGATGAAAGTTGGCTTGATCGGTTACGCGGGGTCCGGCAAGAGCACGCTCTACCGAGCCGCCAGTCAAGGCTTGGCCAAGGGTGACGTCACCGCCGTGCCGGTTCCTGACCCGCGCTTCGACCGGATCGTGGAGCAGGTGAAGCCCAAGAAGATCACGCCTGCGACCGTGATGCTGCACGACGACTTGGAGGGCGCGCAGGGCCAGGGCAAGATGTTCTCGCAGCGATTCCTGGATGCCGCCAGGAAGATGGATCTGCTGCTGCACGTCGTGAGGGGCTTCGACTCGCCCTTGGCGCCGTACCACGCGGAGGTGGACCCGGTGCGCGATCAAGAGGCGATGGACGTGGAGCTGGTTTTGACCGACCTGCAGATCGTGGAGAACCGCCTTGAGCGATTGCAGAAGTCGCAGACGGTGCGGCAGCCTGGATCGGCGGACTACCTGGACAAGATGGTGTTCGGGCGCCTGAAGGGCCCGCTCGAGGAGGGCACGCCGCTGCGGGCGTTGGAGCTGGACGAGGATGCCCAGACGGTGGTGCGGAACTACCAGTTCCTGAGTGCGAAGCCGATGGTGGTCGCGTTCAACGTGAACGAGGCGGAGGCGGCAGCCCCGCCGAGTGAACTGGCGGCCAGAATGGCCGCGTTGGCTGACGCGGGCACGCCGGCATTCGCGGTGTCCGCGCCCATCGAGGAGGAGATTTCGCAGCTCGAGGCTGCCGATCAAGTCGAGTTCCTAGAGTCGCTGGGGCTCGAACGGCCGGCTTCCGACCAGGTCATCCGCGCTGTGTACGACGCCATGGGGCTCATCACCTTCTTCACGGCAGGCGAGAATGAGACGCGCGCCTGGCCGCTCCGGCGCGGCTCGACCGCCCTGAAGGCAGCCGCCACCATCCACAACGACATCGCAAAGGGGTTCATCCGCGCCGAGGTGATTCACTATGCCGACTACGACGCTCATGGCTCACTCGACGCTGCCACCAGCGCCGGCAAGATGACCCTGGAGGGCAAGGAATACGTGGTGCAGGACGGGGACCTGCTTCATATCAGGAACAAGTCCTAGAGACGGTCTATGCCGTCAGCGCGACCGGCGCAACGAGCTCCGGGA
>DATLGQ010000212.1:0-5734 GCA_035540435.1 Fimbriimonadaceae bacterium | reverse complement strand
ATGGTCCAGACCGCGCCGGACGTCGAGCCACGTTCGCTGGTGAAGGCGGTGGAATCCGCACTGGGCGAGCGGCTGGAACGGGAGCTGTTCTCGGTCATGACGCAGCAAGATCTGCTTCGGATGGTGTACCGGATCATGGGGATCTTGACCGCCCTCTTGGCTGGGCTGACGGCGATCGGCCTGGTGGTCGGCGGCGTCGGAATCCTGACCGTGATGCTGATGTCCGTCAATGAACGGGCCAAGGAGATCGGTATTCGCAAGACCGTCGGTGCAACCCGCCGGGACATCTTCGAACAGTTTCTGATCGAGGCATCCACTCTCGCCCTCCTGGGAGGCACCGTCGGGCTGGGAATCAGCGCTCTGGTGGGCGTGGTCTTGGCCAGGCTAACCCCGATCAAACCGTTGATAGGGCCTGAAGTGATCCTGTTGAGCTTCGGCGTGAGCCTCGGAGTCGGAGTCGTGGCCGGTCTGATCCCCGCGATGCGGGCGGCGCGACAAGACCCGGTGGTCGCGCTTCGCAAGGACTAAGGCTAGGGGGCCAGGTGCGGGAACGGGCCGCTCGTGACCGTGCACGTGGCTCTCTGGCCGATCGGATGCAGCGTGTAGGTGCCGCCACCCGGGCATGTGGGGAAGCTTGGCATCTTGAGGTACTGCGGGAAGATGTCGGCCGGCGCAATGACCGCGCCGTCTGGCAGATTCGTATCGCTTGCCAGGATGTCCTTGGCGTCGTTGATCTGGCGCAGATTGGACATGCATGAACGCTGGTGCGCTTGCTGCCGGGCGCGCAAAAACTGGGGCGCCGCCACCATCAGCAGCAAGCCGATGATGAAGATCACGATCATGATCTCGATGAGGGTGTAGGCGCGTGTACGCATAGCGAGCTCCGTAGCTGGCTTTTTCCATGCTTGCGCGCCTGAATCCGTACCGGGTTCTGTAGCTATTGGGCGACGCCGGCCACACACGTCGTGGATGGCTGGGCCCCTTTGACGACCGACAAGAGCTTTTTCAACCAGTCCTGCCGCGCCTGGGCAAGGCAGAGTAGGTTCATGTACGCCATGTGTCGTTGCGGAAACTCTGGCTCTTCCTGGCCCTCAATCTCCCGCTGGAGTTCTCCCATGAACATCTTGTTCTCGGCCATCCAGGTCTTCACCACCCGTACCTGCTCGGCCTGCTTGAGGCGGCCGAGGAAGAACGTGCGGGTTCGGAGCGGGTCGACCAGGAACGCGAACTCGGAGCGATCCGGCGGAAAGCTGAGCCAGCTGTGGAGCATGGCCTCGCCCTGGGGCGTCAGCTCGTACTCTGTCCGCTCACGGTTGGGCACCCCGACCTTCCGGGCCTCGATGACCAGGTTGTCCTGCTCGAGGCGCCGCAGCACACGATAGACCGAGCCGCTCTCGGCGCTCCATCTGCCGCCGCGCATGCTGGTCATGCGCTTGCGCATCGCGTATCCGGAGCTGATGCCCTCTCCGACCATCGCGAGGATGAGGTATTCGAGCTCACTGTAGGGACCCGATATGGACATGGTGCTTCTCAATCAACCGACTTCAAGATCCGCTGGCTCCGTAGCGAGCGCATCAAACACCTCTTAATGTATCAGCAAACATGCTCGGGTGCAAGAAGTTTCTTCCTCCCCGAACCGAAGAGGCTGAACATGCGTCTCCGGCCAAGCATGGAAGAAGTACAGGTGAGGACGGAGCCTAAAGCTTCTCGACCTGCGAGAACTCCAACTCGACCGGCGTGTCGCGGCCGAAGATATTGATGAGCACCTTGAGGGTCTCCTTGTCCGAGTTGACCTCTTCGATCTTGCCGCTGAAGTCACTGAACGGCCCCTCCACGACCCGGATGGCGTCGCCTTTCTGCCAGGAAGCCTTCGGCGCCTCCGCACTCTTCTCCAGATTCGAGAGGATCCGGCGAACCTCGTACTCCTCCAGCGGAACGGGCTTGTTGCCGCTCTGGACGAATCCGGTCACGCCGCTGGTGGACTTGACCAGCTTGTAGGTCTCGTCCGTCATCGCCATCTGGACCAGGATGTAGCCGGGAAAGACCTTCTTGTCGACGACGACCCGTTTGCCAGCCCTTGTGGCGAGCTCTTGCTCAGTGGGAATCAGGATGTCGAAGATGTCCAGTTGCCACAGGCCTTCCACCTGCGCCCGGCGGGTAAGGACGTCCTTGACCTTGTTCTCATGGCCGGCGATGGTATGCACGGCGTACCAAGACTTGGGCATGGACTACACCGTCCCCCGGGTGAGCAGCGAGATGATCGTCGCCCAGAAGTAGTTCAGTGCCGTCAACACCGTGACGACCAGGAAGCAAACCGCGAGCACGACGCCCGTGAGACGGTTGGTCTCCTTCCTAGTGGGCCAGCTCACCTTCTTGAGCTCGCGCCCCACCTCGGACCAGAACGCCTTGAAGCCACGCTTGGAACTCGGCAGCGGTACGCCGCCGCCCGGAGCGGGCGCGGCTGGGGGAGGAGATTTGCGGGAGCTCATCTTGATCGTCGATTTAGCCATGTGCTGACGCCAGATCGCGGTCGAAAAGGCGGGAATGTCAGATGATACCATTCCCGCTTGGGCTTCAGAGGCAATCGCGTGCGACGGTCCTTCGATGTAGGAAGATTCGTCTTCGGAGACCAGCGTGAACCTCGTACAATAGAGCCACCGGACGGTCGTTCTCATCCGTCCCTACCTGCACAATGTCGTCGATCGCCCGCACCGTGCGCTGGTCAGCCCCTCCCCGTGTCGAGGAGGCGGAGCGAGTGCTGATGGAGGAGCTCTCGATCCCAAGTCTGCTGGCTGCGGTGCTCGTGCGCCGCGGCTTCGATACTCCGGAGGTAGCGGAAGCCTTTTTGAATCCGAGCCTGGACCACCTGCACGATCCCAGGCTCCTGCCCGACTACGAAGCGGCGCAAGCAGTCCTTCTGAATGCGCGCGAGCGCAATGAAAAGATCTTCATTCACGGCGACTACGACGTCGACGGGGTCACCAGCGCCGCCCTCTTCAGCCGCTTCCTGACGAAGGTCGGGTGCACGGTGCAGACTCACGTGCCGCATCGCATCAAGGAAGGCTATGGCATCCACCTAAGCGTGGTGGACGAAGCGCACGCCGCCGGCGCGAAGGTGTTTCTTACCTGTGACTGTGGGAGCGGGGCGCTTGAGCAAATCGCCAAAGCACGCGAGTACGGCATGCGCGTGGTGGTGACCGATCACCACACGGTGGGAGATGTCTCGCCGGAGGCAGAAGCCTTTATCAACCCGCACCGCGGCGATTCCCACTACCCGTACCCTGAGCTTTCGGGAGTCGGGGTCGCCTTCAAGGTGTGCGAGGGGCTGAACCGCGAGCTCGGCAACCAGTCGATTCACTACTACCGTGCCTACCTCGACCTTGCGGCGCTGGGCACGATCGCCGACGTCATGCCGCTTACGGGCGAGAACCGGATCATCGCCAAGTTTGGGCTCCAGAGAATCCTCGAGTCCAACAAGCCAGGGCTCAAGGCGCTCCTACGCGAGTCGCGGATTGCGGAGCAGGGCCTGTCGGAGCTCCGTTCCTACCACGTGGGCTACGTGCTGGGTCCGCGACTGAATGCCGCCGGGCGCATCGACGATGCGGCGCTCGCCCTGAAGCTTCTGCTGGAAAGGGAGGAGCAGGCTGCGGCCCTGTTGGCTCGCAACATCGAAGAGATCAACTCGGCGCGGAAGGAGGAGCAGCAGCGGATCCTCGATCTCGCGGTCGAGACGGTATTGGAGCGTGGACATCACGAGCGAAACGTGATCGTCGTGGGTGGCGAAGACTGGCATCCAGGCGTGATTGGCATTGTCGCGGGTCGACTCGTCGAGCAGTTTCGCCGCCCAGCGTTCGTTGGCTCGATCGACCGGGAGACTGGAATCTGCAAGGCATCCGCGCGCACCATTCCCGGCTTCAACCTCGCCAACGCGATCCGGGCCCACTTTCACATCCTGCTGGGCGGCGGAGGTCATGCGATGGCGGCCGGCTGCAGTGTCAGCGCCGACCGTCTCGAAGAACTGGCGGACGCGCTGCACCAGTATGCAGGGGGCATCCTCAGCGCGGAAGATTTCGAGGAGACCTACGAGGTCGACCTGGAAGTTCAGCCCGGTGAAGTCAACATGACTTCCGTGCAGTCTTTGAGCCGCATGGAGCCCTTCGGCTGCGGCAATCCCGAGCCCCTGCTGATCGCGCGCGGGATGACTTTCTCGCAGATCACGCCCACGAAGAACCCTCAACACGTGAACGCGGTGCTGCGCAACGGACAGGGCCCGACCGTCAGGTGCATCGCCTTTGGGATGGGCGAGCGGTTTCAGGACCTGCAGCCCGGCTTCCAAGGCGATGTGCTGTTCCAGCCCAACTTGGAGGACTGGAATGGTGGTCGTTACCTGAAATGGAGGCTGAAAGACTTCTACGTGGCCTAGTCGATCCGCGCGGCCCGCTTCCCTACAACCACCGGCGAGATCAGGTAGCTCTGGCCACGTTTGACCTTCACCGCCAGGGTGGATCCGACCTTCTGTCGAAGCATCACCTTGGCAAAGTCGATCTGGTTACGAATCTCGAAGCCGCCCATCTCCACGATGACGTCGCCCTCTCGCAGCCCGGCGAGTTGGGCCGGAGAGCCATCGACCACCCGCTCGATGACCGCTCCTGCGCCGGACGCGTCACGGCACATCACCCCGATTACCGGGTGGGCGACTTCGTGATTTGGGGACTTGAATCCATCGATCACCCGCTGCAGCATGTCCGGCGCAATGGCATAGCCCACCATGAGGCTCTGGGGCCCGAACTGAACCGTCTTGGGGGCTAGGCTCAAACCCGAATCTGACACGGCTCGGCCCCCGCCGAGCGGGATCTTGGCGGTTTCCATGGCCGGCTCGGCGAGGGTGGCGCCCAGCACGCCCACGAAGCGGCCGCCCTGGGTGAACACGAGCGCGCCCCCGACAGCCGGGTCGCTCGACTCGAACTTGACCTCGTTCAGCGGCATCATCCGCCGGGACGGGTTCATGATGCCCAGCGATTGCTCGCCCAGTTCTGCTCTCACCGGACCATTTGTGAGCACGACGAAGAGCCTCTCGCCCTTCTCGACCTCTCCGGCGGGTGTCGCGGGTCGCCCCTGCGGAGCCCATTCCGGCGCGATCAGCAGCACGAGCTGAGTGGTGTCGTCGAACGAGCGTTGTCGCAGCGGAAAGGCGGCGCCACTACCGACGCGGGCGGTTATGTTCCCGGATCGGACGGAGGTCTTGTGGGCCAGGAAGTAGCCCCGCAGGTCGATCAGCGCTGCCGTTCCGACGAGTTTGCCGTCCTCCATGAGCATCGCAACGGAAGGCTCCACCGCCTTCCAGGCTTCCTGTTCCTGGGCCGTCAGCTGGCTGACAGACCAAGCGCCGAGCAGGGCGAACGGGCTAGCCACCGACCAAAACATTGCTTGCAGTTTCTACCTCAATAGCCCGGTGCGCGCCGGTCATAGCATCGGCCTCTCCGGCGACCAGCACGATCGGTGGGTCGTTGGGCGTGGGCTGCATCGAAGCCGCGGCTTCGATCAGATCGGCCATGCCTGAATACGGCGACGGCTCGTCGGTGGAGTGAACCGGCGTCTGGCGCATGCTGATGGCCGCGCCGCCCCGGCTCGCTGGCGCCTCGTTACGAGCCACCAATCGACGACGCTGCGAGTGCCGAGGGGTTTCTCGAACGGCCGTGTGGGACGGGGCAGCCTCCGAGTTCTCCTTCCAGAC
>DATLGQ010000211.1:0-7758 GCA_035540435.1 Fimbriimonadaceae bacterium | reverse complement strand
GACGACATATCCCTGCTGCGCCAGAAGGTCCGTCGCCCGCACCAGCTTCTCGGGATCGAGGGGAGAGGCGGGCGAAACGACGCGGATCTTGTCGCCGGGCCTGAGCGCCCGGGGCTTCGGCGGGTTGAGCGGCACGGGGCCGAGGTTACCTAGCGCCGCGTCGCCGGGCGGTGACGACTTCCGTGTTCATCCCGGCCCAGTGGAGGGCGCCGCCGAACCGCCCGTGCTCCATCTTGATGCACTTATCCGCGACGACCTTCAGCCCGGCCCGCTCCGCCCGCTCGGCCGCCTCCAGGTTGGCCAGCCGGAGCTGCATCCACACCGCCTTGGCACCGATCGCAATCGCGTCATCGACGATCTGGGGCGCCTCCTGGGGAGGACGGAAGATGTCGACGATGTCCACGGGTTCCGGCACGTCTCGCAGCGAGGCGTAGGCCTTCTCGCCCAGGATCTCAGAAGCTTTCGGGTGGATGGGGATGACTCGGTAGCCTTCGTCCTGAAGGTAGCTGGCGACCATGTTGCTGGCTTTGGTGCTCTCGGTCGAGAGTCCGACTACGGCGATCGTGCGGGCGCTACCCAGCAGCTCCCGAATGGTGCGCGTGCTCTGGAAGCGCCGCCGCTGTTCGGCATCGAGCCGGGTGTTGAGGCTGATTTCACAGGCGGTGCCGGCACCAAACTGCATGTTCCAAGGATGCCTGATGGCCATCGTCTCCCGCTAGGCGCCCGACGCACTTTCGGCGGCCCGTCCCGCGTCTACGTTCTGGAAATGAGATCTCGTTGGCTGTTCATTACCATTGCGCTGACGTTGTTCTTCGGAGCAGTCGCCGCCTTTGCGGTGCTCACTCTGCAGGCAAAGCCTTATCGGGATGCCGCTTCGCTGCTGCCGCTGGAGATGGCGGCGGCGAGGGCGGAGGGGCTGCCGCTCACGCCGGAGGAAGCGTTCGTCAGGCAGGTGCCCGAAAGCGCCAATGCGGCTCCGACCATCGTCAAGGCTATCGACGAGCTGCAAAAGGTCAAGGATCATCGGACGCTGATCGAGTCTGCGTCGAAGCTCATTCTCGAAGGCAAGCCCAAGGAGGCTCTGGTGAAGCTGGAACCTCTGGCACCCGCGCTCCGACTGGTCGAAAGCGCCCGAGAGTTTCAAGAGCTGGAGTTCGAGAGAAACTGGTCGAACCCGATCGAAACGCCGTTCCCCGAGTTCAGTCATATCAAGGACCTCGTCAAGGCGAAGGGCTTTCAAGCGGAGGCGTTCGCGGCTACGGGACGGCCCGCCGAGGCGATGGACGCCCTGGTGAGCGGTGCCCACCTGTCATCGCTGCTGCGCCACGAGCGCACGCTCATCGGCATGCTCGTACGCATCGCTTGTGAGGCGATCGTGGGCAGATCGGCAGAGCGGGTCGCCGACATCTGGGCGCGAGATGGGATGTGGTTGGAGCGGCTCCAGAACCTGGCCCGCTCGGGATTCGGCCCCGACCCGGACTTCATCCAGTCCTTGACCGGCGAAGTCATCTACGGAATCTACGCTCCGAAGGATCTGGACGCCATCGAGAAGTTCGCGGCGACGGACGGTTTTATGGGTGACGGCGTCAAAGTGCCACGTATTCCGGGCTTGGATCGCAAGGTGCAGTCTCAGGCTTACCAGACGCGGGCCCTTCAGTTTTGGCGACGGGCTTTCGGCGCCATGGAGCCTCATCGGAAGGATCCTCTGAGAGCGTCACAAGTGCTCGGGGCGTTGAGCGAGCGCGAGGCCGCAAACCGCGCCCCCACCTACGAGCTCAACGCGATCGTGCTGCCGGTTTTCGACCAAGCGGGGACGGCTGTGGTTCGGCTGCAGGCGAGGCGGCTGCTCCTGGAGACGAAGGTTCGGGTTCTGAGATACCGGCTGCGGACCGGCAAGTTTCCGGAGAAGCTCTCGGAGGCCGGCATCGAGGTAGTGGATCCGTTCAACCGCAAGCCATTGCGCTACGTGCGCGAGGCCGGCGGGTTCAAGATCTGGAGCGTGGATGTCGATATCGAGGATGACGGCGGCCAGGTGGGCCCTCAGGCGAACACCGGGGACATCGTGATGTTCTATCCTTTCCGACCGAAGTAACGCCGCGGTCTCTCGGGTACGTTCAACTTCATGCGCCGCTCGTTCCTCCTGATCGTTCTGGTAGCCTCTGCCTCGGTTCTGGCCCAGGACCGGCTCCACACGATGCCCCGCTACGACCGCTACGAGAAGCTGCGCCGCGAGATCGGCGGAGCCCTCCAGCGAGGCGATCTCACCGTCAGCTGGTCGGAGGATGGCCGGTCCTTCTTCTTCGCGAAGGGCGGCAAGAACTACAAGTACGACATCGCGTCCCGGAAAGCGGAAGAGACCGAGGAGCGACCGCCGGCGGCTGCGGGCGCAGGGAATCGGAGGCGGGGCGGAGGACAGGGCAATCCGGCTCGGGGCCGGCAGTTCGAATCGGCGACTTCGCCCGACGGAAAGCTACGAGCCGCCTACCGTGACCGTAACATCTTCCTCTCCACCGATGGCGGCAAGACGGAGAAGCAGATCACCCACGGCGGCAACGCCGAGAAGCGCACGAAGTACGGCAGCGCGAGCTGGGTGTACGGCGAAGAATTGGGAGTGAGGGAGGCCATGTGGTGGTCGCCCGATTCGACGAAGCTCGCCTACTACGGCTTCGACGAGAGCGAGGTGCAGGACTACTTTTTGACCCTGGACGTGACCAAGGTGCAGAACCGGCTAGACGTGGAGGCCTACCCCAAAGCGGGTGCTGCCAACCCGAAGGTGTCGCTGTTCGTCTACGACATCGCCACTGGCTCAGCCCAACGAATACTGGTGGATTGGAAGGAGCCGGACGTCGCGCACTACGTCTACGATGTGCGGTGGTCGCCGGATGGCAAGGAGCTCTGGTTCAACCGAACGAACCGCAAGCAGAACGTGATGGAGTTCTGTGCAGCGGATCCCCGGAGCGGCGCGTGTCGAGTGATCATCCGGGAGGAGTGGCCGCAAAGCTGGACGGACAATCATCCCGACATCCGCCTGCTCGAACCGGAGGAGGGGAAGCCGCAGCGGTTCTTGTGGGCCAGCGAGCGCAACGGCTTTCGCAACTACTACCTCTACGAGGCGAGCGGGAAGCTGATCAACGTCGTCACGCAACACCCGTTCGAGGTGGGGGCCATCGTTCGGCTCGATGAAAAGGCCGGCGTGCTGTTCTACATGGCCCGGAGCGGCGACAATCCCTACAAGCTCCAGTTACACCGGGCCGGCCTGGACGGCAAAGGGGACCGGCGACTCACGGACCCCAAGTTTCACCACACGATCCAGCTCGCGCCGGACGGAAGACACTTCGTGGATACCTTCGAGACGATCTCGACACCACCCACGACGGTGCTGCGCGATGAGGCAGGCAAGGAGCTCGCGAGCTTGGCGACCAGCGACCGCACGAAGTTCGACGAGCTCAGACTGCAGCCGGCGGAACGCTTCGAGTTTCTGGCAGCAGACGGCAAGACGAAGCTCTACGGCTATCTCCACAAGCCTTCAGACTTCGACCCCGGCCGCCGGTACCCGCTGCTGGTGAGCGTCTACGGGGGGCCCGATTCGGGCGGCGGGCTTGAGCGGTTCGCAACTCCCAACGCCATCACCGAATTCGGGTTTCTTGTCGCCTGGTTCGACGGGCGGGGGACCAACGGAAGGGGGAAGGCGTTCAAGGACGCTCTGTACGGAAACTTGGGAGTGGTCGAGATCGACGACCAGGCGGCGGGGGTGAAGTTCCTTGCCGGGCGGCCATATGTGGATGGATCGCGGGTGGGAGTGCACGGCACGTCCTATGGCGGCTACTCCGCGGTGATGTGCATCCTGAGACATCCGGACACTTTCAGTGTCGCGGTGGCGAGTTCGAGCGTAACCGATTGGCTCAACTACGACACGATTTACACCGAGCGCTATATGGGGCTGCCGTGGGAGGGCGAAAACAAGAAGGGCTACGACGCCGGTTCAGCGATGCAGTACGCCAGGAACTTGAAGGGCAAGCTCATGCTGTTCTACGGAACCGCAGACAACAACGTGCATCCATCCAATACCTACCAGCTGGCGGCGGCCCTGAATCGAGCAGGTAAGAGCTACGACATGATGGCCGGCCCGGATCAGGGGCACGCGGGGATCAACCAGACCCGGATGTGGGAGTACTTCATCGAGCACCTGATTCTCAAGCCGGGCGTCGATCCGCTGGCGAGAGCCTGGGGCAAGCGGCGCTATGCGCTGAGTCGCCGCTGAGGAGACCGCTGGTGCCGACGTTGCTTTCCATCACCCTCAACCCCGCGGTCGATCACGCCCTGTTCGTCGATGGACTGAAGACGCAGGACGTGAACCGCATCGTCCGCAAGGAAACGGATGCCGGCGGCAAGGGGGTCAACGTGGCGCGAGTTGCGCAGGAGCTGGGCGCAGCTGCCTATGCCACCGGATTCCTCGGTGGGGGTCCGGGCTTGTTCGTGCGGCGGGTATTGGATCTGCAAGGCGTCACGCACGACTTCGTGGAGACCGAAGCGGAGACGAGGACGAACTTCAGCGTGGAAGACCTCCAGAACGACGATCCGCCCACCAGCTTCAACGAGCGCGGCGGACCGATCAACTCCCAGGAGTGGGATCAGCTCTTGGATAGGTGCGAGCGCATTTCCGGCGGGTGTCAGTGGGTAGCCATCGGGGGTTCGCTGCCCGACGGGATTCCTGATGACGCATACGCGCTGCTGGTCCGCCTGTTTCGACAGAAGGGCTGTTTGGTCGTGCTCGATGCCGATGGGGAGGCGATGGTGAAGGGCATGGAGTCGATGCCCGACTTCATCAAGCCAAACGCGGATGAGGCGGCCAGGCTTCTGGGCCGACCGATCGAGAACCTGAACGAAGCGGTCGAAGGGGCCAAGGAGCTGCGAGGGAGATTGTCGAGCTCGCGGGCAATCGTCGTACTCTCCCGTGGGTCCGAGGGCGCCGTTTTGGTGGCGGATGGACTCTGCCTCAATGGCACGCCTCCGGAGGTAGAGGTCAAGAGCACCATTGGAAGTGGCGACTCGATGATCGGGGGCATGATGTTCGCGCTTCTGGACGGGCGCGATCTTCGTGAGGCGTTCCAATGGGGCATTGCAGCGGGCGCTGCCACCGCGACGACCGACGGCTCCAAAATCGCCCGGCGCGACATGGTGCTCGATCTGTTCGACCAGGTTCGGATAGAGGTACTTTAGAACCCCGCAATGTTGCGAGTTCTTCAGCTCAAACCGGGCGCCGCCGGCGATTCCGGCGAACCTGCGCTTCATCAACTCCTTCCAATAGCTCGGAGGAGAGCTTCGGCTCTTTCCAAAGGGAGAGCTATACGAATGGTATCGATTCAATTTGCAGAAGGTCTGAGTTCCGATTCCGAACGCTACGCGACTGCCGTACAGAATTGCACGGCCAGCTTGATCAAAACCCGGCTGGAGGATGCTCCGGCCAAGTGTGCTTGCGCTTCACCTCGTGTCGATATCGCAGTTGGCGGAGACTGGCTCGAAGGCGACTTCGAGGTGGATTCGGTCGAAGCTTGCTGTGTGGAGCGGGCGGCGCAGGTGAAGCGGTCGTTGATCGAAGTCCATGACGAGCGGCGCCGACCGCTGTCGATCCCTCGCGCCGTTGCAGCGTAGCAGGAGATGTCGAAGGGTGCGCGGCCCTTGGGGCGCGCACCCTTCGCGCATTTATGAGGCCACGGCTTTGAGTCGTCTCTCGACCGCATCCCAGTCGATCACCTGCAGGTAGGCGTCGATGTACTTGGCCCGGGCCGTGCCGAAGTCGATGAAGTAGGCGTGCTCGTACACGTCCATCGCCAACACGCACGTGTGGTTCCACACGGGGTAGGTGTTCTGGGTGTCGCCGATGTAGTTGAAAAGTCGCTGCTCCTCATGATCCCAAGCGAGGAAGGCCCAGCCGCGGCCCGCCATCCCGGTTGCTTTCCAATCCGCCACCCAGGAATCGTAGCCGCCGAAGCAGCGTTCGAGATGCTCGCCCACGAGGCCGCCGGGTGATCCACCCTGCCCGCCGATCGTGTCGAAATAGATGTTGTGGTTGAGCAGACCCTCGTAGGCGAACGTGTAGTCGACCTTGAGAGCGCGCATCTGGCTGTAGATCTGGTTTGCCTTGGACGGATCGACTTCCATGTCGGCGAGAGCCTTTCGGATCTCGTTCGTCTTGTTCGCGTAACCCTGCCAGAGCTTCAGATGCTCATCGTGGGTCTTGCGGCTGATGCCGACGCGCTCGGTCGAGTAGACCTTCTCTGAAATGCTGTCTGGGACGGTGACGAGTTTCGGCTCCATAGCTGGCTCTCCTTTTGGTAAGTTTCCGGGAAGAGTAAACCCCATGAACCCCTATCTGCTGAACACGCTCGAAATGGGACCGGCCATCGTGCGAAGGCTGCTGCACCACTTGCCGCAGGCCCGGCTGGATGAGGCGCTGTCCCCCGATCGATTCACGCCCCGAGAGGCGATCGCGCATTTGGCGGATTGGGAGGAGATCCTGCTGGCGCGGATGCAGCGGACACTGGCTGAACCGGGCCACACGATCTTGGGAATGGATGAGTCGGTGCGAGCCGAGGAGCAGGGCTACCGGACCAGCGATATCTGGCAGCAGGCCGATTCGTTTCAGCAGCGCCGAAAGAGGACTGCGGAATGGCTAAGGAGTCTGCCAACGGACGCCTGGCGGGCCACCGCAACCCATAACGAGCGGGGGCCCCAAAGTCTGTACGATCAAGCCAACCTGCTGCTCGGGCACGATCTCTATCATATCGAGCATCTCACGCTCTACCTGGAACCTAAAACTGCCGGCACGTGGTGATCAGCCCGAGGTATCCCGTGGTGCTGGCGAGCGCTTCGCCACGAAGGGTGGACATCCTGTGCCGGATCGTCCGGGAGTTCGAGCAGCTTTCGGCGAACGTCGACGAGGATGCTATCCCTGAGCGCGATCCATGGAGACTGGCTGAGCAACTGGCGGAGGCCAAGGCGGCCGCGGTCGCACGGTTGAGACCGGATGCGCTCGTGATCGGAGCCGACACGGTGGTGGCGTTGCCGATGCCCGGAGGTGCCTACGAGCTCTTGGCCAAGCCGGTGTCGCCGGCGGACGCGGCCCGGATGTTGAGGCTCCTGTCCGGCCGGGAGCACTGGGTCGTGACTGGGTGTTGCCTTCTGTGGCCCTCCGGGCTACGGGTCTTCAGCGAGACCTCCCGCGTCCGGTTCGCTGCTTTGGACGATGGCGAGATCGAAGCTTACGTGGCAGGCGGCGAGCCGCTGGACAAGGCTGGCGCGTATGCGATTCAAGGAGGCGCAGCCAGGTTCTCGGAGCTTGTGCACGGCAGTCTGTCGAATGTGATCGGGCTGCCGGAAGAGAGACTGCGGCAGGAACTCGCGCAAGTCGAGTGAATTGGGTGCTTGGGTGCTCGGCTGGTGGTCGTTAGGGGCGCAGGTACTCCGGGCCGATGATGGCGCCCTGCGGGCCCACGATCCGGGATAGCGGATCGGCCGTCTCCACCATTGCAATGACGAGGGGGAACTTGCCGGCGGGCGCGCCGGGAGTGTAGGTCCCCTGACCCCAGGCTTTGCCTTGGAAGAACCCACGGAAGCGTCGGAGTCGCCCGGCATGGACCTGGATCTCGCCATCGAGGCGGCCCTCCAGGCCGCGGGTGTCGTCTTCCGTCGCCAAATGCACGGGGCCGGTGAAGCGATAGGAGCCCTCTCCCAGTCGCTCCACGCGCACTTCGAACT
>DATLGQ010000210.1:0-3687 GCA_035540435.1 Fimbriimonadaceae bacterium | reverse complement strand
GTACCAAACGGGGGAGCCTGAGCGGTCGCTCCTGCTCCAGCGGCTCGTGGGCCATGGCAACCAACCGGTCATGCCGCCAGCCGGTCCACTGCCCGCTGCTCAGATTGAGACGATTCGGCGGTGGATCGACGGCGGCGCGCCCTTGCCAGGACGGTACAGCTTCGGTGCGGACGTCTTGCCGATCTTGAAAGCCCACTGCGCCCAGTGCCACGGCGATCAGTCGCCATCCTCGGGACACAACCTCTTTGATCAGCAGGTGATGCGCCGTCTCGTAGAGCCTGGCAAGCCCGAGGCTTCCGTGCTTTGGCGGCGCCTTCACGGTTTGGATGGCCTTCCCCAAATGCCGATGGGTTTCGTGCCACTTTCGAAGGAGAAGCTGGCATCGATCCGGGCTTGGATCGAAGAAGGGGCCTCCTTTGAGCCGACGGCTCCTCGGACTCACTGGGCCTACATCGCGCCGGTGCGGCCGACCCTGCCGTCCGTTCGGAAAGGAGCCTGGGTCAGGAATGCGATCGACCGCTTCGTGCTGGCCCGGCTAGAACAGGAGGGGCTCGCGCCAAGAGCCGAGGCTCCACGCACGACGCTGATACGGCGCCTCTCGCTCGATCTCATTGGGCTGCCGCCAACTCCGGCGGAAGTCGAGAACTTCCTCGGTGACAGGCGGCCGGATGCCTACGACCGACTGGTGGACCGTCTGCTGGCGTCCCCCCACTACGGCGAACATATGGCTCGCAAGTGGCTGGACCTGGCTCGCTACGCCGACACGCACGGATATGAAAAGGATCCGATGAGGACGGCCTGGCGATATCGAGACTGGGTCATCGACGCGTTTAATCGAAACCTTTCCTTCGACCGCTTTACGATCGACCAGCTTGCTGGTGACCTGCTGCCGAACGCGAGCCTCGATCAGCTGATCGCGACGGGATTCCACCGCAACACGATGCACAACCTCGAAGGCGGAGTCGATCAGGAGGAGGCCCACCACTACGTCGTGGTCGATCGCGCGAGCACCACCGCGACCGTCTGGCTCGGCTCCACCCTCGCGTGCGCGCGCTGCCACGACCATAAGTTCGATCCGATCAGCCAGCGCGACTTTTACGCCATGTCCGCGATCTTTGGCAACACCGAGATACGAAAGACGGGCGACGCCAGGGTGAGCGAGGAGAAGTGGGGGGAGCCCGAGATTCGAGCACCCTTGCCCGAGCAAGCGGCTCAGGAGCAGACCCTGCTGCGACAGATCACCCGGCTGCGCGAGCGCATGACCTGGAACACGCCTGAAGTTCGAGCCGAACGTGCCCGATGGCAGGCGCATCGCGGCCAGCCGGTGCATTGGCAAAGCATCCATCCGAAGATCAGGAGCCAGGGACTGACCTTCGAGCTGGACGCTACCGGCGCCGCCTACGTCGCCGGAGACTTGCCAGATAGCGCCGAGTACCTGATCGAGCTTGACGTGACAAGCCCGGTGACGGGGCTTGTGCTCGAAGTCCTGCCGGATGAGCGGCTGCCGAACAAGGGCCCAGGGCGGGTTCCAGGTGGCAACTTCATCTTGTCTGAAGTGGAAGTCAACGGTGAATCACCCGCGGATGCGGCGGTGAGTTACGCCCAGACCGGATACCCCGCGTCCGGTCTCGTCGACGGAGACCCCGGCACGGGATGGGCCATATCCCCGCGCCAAGGGCAACCGCATCGGGCGGTCTTCCAACTCCAAGGGCCCCTCACTGGGCGCCTGCAGCTGAGTCTCTTTTTCGCCGATCCCACCTGGAAGAAGCACCTGCTCGGCAAGTTCAGGATTTCTCTTACCAGCGACCCTTTTCCACTACGAGAACTGGAGCCTCGCTTCGAGTCGCAGAGCCTGGCGCTGGCACCCGTCAGGCGCGAGCTTCGCCAGGCTCAATGGCGGTTGGACAAGCTCCGCCGCGAAATGCCGACCGCCATGATCGTCCGGGAGCGACCGACGCCGGGGCCACTGCGCTACTGGCTCATGGAGCGTGGCGAGTTTCTTGGCAAGAAGGAGTTGGTGGAGGCGGCGACCCCCAGCTGGCTGCCAGCTCCGTCCCATCGACAACCTGTGAACCGCCGGGTGCTGGCTCGCTGGCTCGTGAGCCGCGACAACCCGCTCACGGCAAGGGTGCAGGTCAACCGCATGTGGGAACAGATCTTCGGCCGCGGGCTCGTCGAGACCAGCGAGGATTTCGGCACCCAAGGCAGCCCTCCCACTCATGCTGAGCTCCTCGACTGGCTGGCCGTCGAGTTCATGGACCGGGGATGGGACATGAAGGCCATGACTCGCCTGATCGTGAGTTCGGCGACCTATCGGCAGTGCAGCGACGCTGACAAGGTGCTCTTGGATCGCGACCCTCGCAACGAACTGCTCGCCCGCGGGCCGCGCTTCAGGTTGGACGCCGAAACGATTCGAGATATCGCCCTTCAAGCATCCGGGCTCCTGAGCACGAAGATCGGCGGACCCAGCGTCATGCCCTACCAGCCAGAGGGCATTTGGAACAGCCCTTACAGCGGAGAGCGGTGGATGAATGCCAAGGGTGATGACCGCTACCGGCGTGGCCTCTACACCTTCCTCAAACGAACGGCGCCGTATCCGGCGTTCATGACGTTCGACGCGGCCAGCCGGGAAGAGTGTGTCGTCCGGCGTCCGCGCACGAACACGCCGCTCCAGGCCCTCGCCCTCATGAACGATCCGGTCATTTGGGAAGCGTCACAGGCGCTCGGGGAGCAAATGCGCCGCCGAGGCATCGAGCACGGCTTCCGAGCTTGCACCGGCCGCACCCCCACGTTGGCAGAGGCCAAGCGGATTCGCGACCTCAAGAGCTCGCTGATGGAGAAGCATGGGAAGAGTGAGTCCGACGCGTTAGCGCTGGTGGCGAACACCCTGCTCAATCTGGACGAAACAATCACGAAATCATGAACGAACACTTGAAGCACCTGACCCGCCGAGAGCTCCTCAAAGGCGCAAGCTACGGGATCGGCAGCATCGCGCTGTCCGCCCTCTTGTCCGGTGAGTCCTCCGCTCAGGTCGCGCCGCGAACGCCCCACTTTTCCCCGAAAGCCAAGAACGTGATCTTCCTGTTTATGGCGGGCGCGCCCTCTCAGGTGGATCTGTTCGACCCAAAGCCCTTGTTGACCAAGTACGACGGCCAGCCGTGCCCAGAGGAGATCCTGAAAGGAGAGCGCTTCGCCTTCATCAAGGGCACGCCGAGGCTGCTTGGGTCGCCATACCAGTTCGAGAGGGTCGGCAAGTCGGGGCAATGGGTGAGTGAGCTTTTGCCGCACTTCAAGTCCATCGTGGACGACGTTGCGGTGGTGCGATCGGTGCACACAGAGCAGTTCAATCACGCACCTGCCCAGTTGTTCATGAACACCGGGTTCCAGCTTCCCGGCCGGCCCTCCCTGGGCTCCTGGCTGACCTACGGACTCGGAACGGAGCGGCAGGACCTGCCGGGGTTCGTCGTGCTCATTTCTGGAGAGAACAATCCAGACGGCGGCAAGGCTTGCTGGGGTAGCGGCTTCCTGCCCACGTTCTATCAAGGGGTGGAACTGCGGAGCCAGGGAGATCCCGTTCTCTTTGTCAAAGATCCCGATGGGGTGACGCGGGAAAGCCGCCGCGAGATGCTCGATGCGCTGCGGGACCTCAACCGGATGCAGCTCGCCAAGGCACTCGATCCTGAAATC
>DATLGQ010000209.1:0-8412 GCA_035540435.1 Fimbriimonadaceae bacterium | reverse complement strand
GAGGACGGTCTCGTGGTCGAACTCGAGCCCGGGGATTATCAGGTCGAGCTGAAGGGGATTGAGTACGGCTGGGACAAGCGGATCTCCGCCATGAGAGTGTTCTCGTCCGAGGGCGAGGAGGGCGACGCCGATCTGGGTGAGGCCTGGTCGGACGTTGCGACCGTGGCAGTGTGCGACACCGCCTGGTTCGACCGGGCCAATCAGGATCTCGCCGATACGGACCTCATGGACGTCATCGGCGACAACGTGGCCGGCTTTATCGACCTCTTCGAAGACGACTCAGCGAACGTCCCGTTCACCAGCTCCGGGTTCGGCGACGGCGCCTTTCCGGTTTGCGAGCTGGTGAGCGGAGGCCGGCGGGTCGGCTTTATGGTTCAGTTCATCGAATGCGGCGAGTCGTACCCCTTCCCGACGCAAGATCCGCCGGGCGCCGAGGAATAGGCTCAGCCGTTGAGCTTCGGTCGGTCGGAGCGGTTGCCTAGCATCCAGACGGTCGCATAGATGGTGCGAGAGATGCGCTCCATCTTGGTGAAGTCGATCTTGTGCACCTCGTCGCCGACTCCGTGATAGTCCTCATGGAGGCCGGTGAAGAAGAACAGGATCGGGATGCCCTTCTGGGCGTAGCTGTAGTGGTCGCTGCGGAAGAAGAGCCGCTCCGGATGATTCGGCTCGTCGTACATGGGATCGAGCTTCAGGTGGTAGAGCGACGCGTTCGCCTGTTCAAAGATCTTGCCCAAGTCGCGACTGGAGTGGTTGGGACCAATGACGAACAGTCCGTTCGGGCCGCTCAAGAGGGCGTTGCGAGGGTTCTGGTCGCCAGGCTGCTTCGACCGCCCGATCATATCGATGTTCAGTTGAGCCACGATGCTCTTGAGCGGCACGGTCGGGTTGTTCACGAAGTAGCGGGAGCCCCAAAGGCCCTGTTCCTCGCCGGCATGCCAAACGAACAACACCGAACGCTTGGGCCGCTTGCCTGTGGCCAGAGCGTGGGCGATCTCGAGTAAGGCGACAGTGCCAGAGCCGTCGTCATCGGCGCCGTTGAAGATCTTGTCCTCGGCGTTGCCGCCCATGCCGACGTGGTCGTAGTGGGAGCCGAGCGCGATGTACTCCAGCTTGAGCTGCGGATCGGTTCCTTCCACGATGCCCACGACATTCCGAGTCGTTTGGCCGCCTCGGATCGGGAACGACTGGAAGTAGGATCCGTCTTCGGCTCCAGGCTTGACGCCCCAGAGCTTCAGTTGGGCGGCGATGTACTCGGCCGCAATGTCCAGCCCGCGCGAGGGGGTGTTGCGGCCCTCCAGCAGATCGTGAGCGATGAACTCGAGGTGGGCGCGCAGACGCGGAACCGTGATAGCTTCCGCGCTGCCGACCTTCGCCGCCGGGTCTTGAGGGAGGGCGGGCAGTGCCAGCAGAAGCAGAAGGGCGGGTAGCCACGCGCGTCGGATGAGCATGGGAGATTCTAGCAAGTTTGAACGCGCGTCGGTTTCCACCGGTTCGATAGGTAGCTATACTGTCTCCAATCGTGAAGACCTCGCTGTCGTGGCGGGGTTGAGAGAACGGGGAAAGTCCGGTGGAATCCCGGCGCTGTGCCGCAACGGTAGAGCCTGAACCCAGGCCGAGCCCGAATGCCCGCTTCACGAGCTTGACGTCAGCGTCGCCTACGAGCATAGGTGGAACGGAGACCTCTCCTTCCTACTGAACTCGTCGATGACCTCGCGCGCCTTGCTGGAGGGACTCGATGAAGAGAGCGTTCACGCTCATCGAACTATTGGTCGTCATAGCGATCGTCGCCATTCTGGCGGCGATCCTCTTTCCCGTCTTCGCTCAGGCCAAGGGCTCCGCCAAAGCTACTTCATGCCTCAGCAACCTTAAGCAGATCGGGCTGGCCTGGCAGCTCTATAACACCGACTATGACGGTGTTGTTATGCGTGTAGCGACCGCTACACCGTCCGGCTGGCGGTATTGGTGGGGTGAATGGGACGGCTCGAGGCTACAAGAACGGGCCGGCTTGCTGCACCGATACACGCGCAGCGGCGCTTTGAGCACTTGCCCTGAGTTCAAAAACTCGCTCAGGACCCCCCTCGGTTTCACCGGCTACGGCTACAACCACGCCTACCTTAGTCCGTCCACCTACGTGCCCCCGTATTGGGTCGAGGTCCCTGCGCCGGTGAGCGAGGGGCAGCTTGAAGACCCGGCGGCGACCGTAGCATTCGCGGACGCTGCGCGCATCAACAATTGGAGCTATCCCTCTCCGACGCTCGAGGGTAGCGGCCATCTCGATCCGCCCAGTCACGAATTCCCAACGTTTCATGGCCGGCATCACGGTCGCGGCAACGTGGTTTGGACCGACGGGCATTCGAAGTCGCGGGCGCCGGTGATGCGAAGCGGCGCGTTTGGGTGGGGGCTCGACGGTGCGTTCTTTGCTCCGTATCGACTGGGCGACCTCGACGCCGACGGCGATCTGACCAGCGACGAGCTCTTCGACCTCCAATAGCCATAATTGGGCGTGCGTGGCTGGCTGTCCCTACCAAACTGCTGCGCCGCCCTCCTCTTTCTCAGCAGCGCCATCGGGCTGCTAATCTACACGGTTCGAGAAGGGTATCTGGGCCATCTTCCGACCCTGCTGTGCCTGGGGGTGGCGGCGTCGGCGGCATTGCTGATGAAGGTGGCGTCTATCTTTGTGCCCGACCTCTTCGCGGTGGGTCGGTTGCAGTTCCCGCTCTACCTGACGCTGCCGATCGTCTACCACGCGCTGCTCCTGACGGTGCTGGTGCTCATTGCAAGCAGCCAGTCGAGCATCCAGCAGCTTCCGAGAGATGTCGAGGTCGTCTTCGTTTGGTGGCGGCCAGATGTTCTCGGCAGTTCGCTCGTGGCGGGGGTGCTGATCCTGCTAAGCGCTGGGCTGCTCTCGCGTCGCCGCCTGGGTGTATAGCTTCGTCTACCACTCGGGAGTAAACTTCAGCAGATGCCGCAGGACAAGATCGTCGTCGTCGGGGCGCGCGAGAACAACCTCAAGAACATCACGGTGGAGATCCCCCGTGACAAGCTGGTGGTCATCACCGGGCTTTCCGGCTCCGGCAAGTCGAGCCTCGCCTTCGACACGATCTATGCGGAGGGCCAACGACGCTATGTCGAGTCCCTCTCAGCCTACGCGCGGCAGTTCCTCGGGCAAATGGACAAGCCGGACGTCGATCACATCGACGGGCTTTCGCCGGCGGTGTCGATCGACCAGAAGAGCGCAAGCAAGAACCCCCGTTCGACGGTCGGCACGGTCACCGAGATCTATGACTACCTGAGAATCCTTTATGCGCGGGCGGGCGTGCCCTACTGCCCGAACGGTCACGGGCCGATCGAGCGGCAGTCCACCGACCAGATCGTCGATGCGGCGCTGGCGCTGCCTACGGGAGCGCGGCTTCAGATTCTGGCGCCGGTCGTGAGGGGGCGCAAGGGCGAGTACAAGGCGGTGCTGCAGGACGTCGCGAAGGCGGGCTACGTGCGGGTGCGGGTCGATGGGGAGATGTACGAGGTTGGAGACGACATCCCGATGGACCGGTACAAGCAGCACACGATCGAGGTGGTGGTGGACCGGATCGTTCTCAAGGAAGGAGTCGAGCGACGGCTGACCGATTCTATCGAGGCGGCCCTCAAGATGGGGAAGGGCTTGGTCACGCTCAGCTACGAGAGCGCGGAACGGTCGGAGAATCTCCTCTTCTCGGAATCCTATTCTTGCGCGGAGTGCGGATTTTCGATGCCTGAATTGGAGCCGCGCATGTTTTCGTTCAACTCGCCCTATGGGGCGTGTCCAGAGTGTACGGGTTTGGGTACCCGCACCGAGTTCGACCCCGAGTTGATCGTGCCGGACGCGACGAGGCCTTTACGTCAGGGCGCGATTGCGCCGTTCGTGTACAAGTCGGGCGACGTCAAGGACTGGTGGCCGGAGATGCTGGATGCGGTCGGCCGAGCTGTCGGATTTGATGCTTCGACGCCGGTGGGACAACTCAAGCCGGAGCACCTGCAGGCTGTGTGGCATGGCCTTGACCAGCCCGTGACGGTGATCATGCGTTATGGGCGCGGCGAGCGGAAGATCCAGACTCGGTGGGACGGTGTGCTGGCGGCCCTCAAGAAGAAGTACGACACGACCGTGAGCGACTGGGTCAAGCGTGACCTGGAGCAGTACATGTCCACCAAGCCCTGCCCGGTGTGTCAGGGGCAGCGCCTGAAGCCCGAGAGCCTGGCTGTCAAGTTTGCGGCCCGCAGCATTTCCGAGGTAACGACCCTCGCGGTCGAGGACTCGCTCAGGTTCTTCGAAGAGTCGCCGCGCAAGCTGAAGAAGCGCCAGCTTGCGATTGGCGAGCGAGCGATCAAGGAGATCATCGAGCGCCTGCGCTTCCTGAACGACGTCGGCCTCGGATACCTGACACTCGACCGCACTGCGCGCACCCTTGCCGGAGGAGAGGCGCAACGCATTCGGCTGGCCACCCAGATCGGCAGCGGGCTCATGGGCGTGCTCTACATCCTGGATGAGCCGTCGATCGGACTTCATCAGCGGGACAACCGGAAGCTCATCGAGACCTTGCGCCGATTGCGCGATCTGGGCAACACGGTGCTGGTGGTCGAACACGATGAGGAGACGATGATGGCTGCGGACTGGCTGATCGAACTGGGTCCGGGCGCGGGCGAGCACGGTGGACGGATCGTGGCGGAAGGGCCGATCGACGAGTTCCTGCGCTGCGAGTGCGAGACCGCCGCGTATCTGAGCGGACGGCAAGAGATCCCGGTGCCGCCGAAACGTCGGCAACCGAAAAGCCCGCAGCCGTCCCTCAACGGGGAGCTGAGGAAGCCGGCCGCACCGCGCAAGAAGCGACCTGCCCGTTCTTGAGGTGGACGTCCATCCGGCCGCGCGGGTTGGGGATGTCGGTGCAGCGGATCCATTCAACCCGCCCGAGTGGCAGCGGATCGACGTCATCTGTACCAGGCTGGACCCCCACGGCGTGGCGCAGGATCAGGTCCACGATCCACGAGTGCATATAGTCGTCGTAGCCTCGATAGAGGGCGGGGGTTCCGTCAAACGGGTTGTAGTGCTCGTAGCAGCAAGGTCTGGCGAAGTCGCCGTCGTGGAACAGCAGGTCGATCGTCTTTAGGAGGGCCTCGCCGGCCTTCGCACGCAGCTCGTGTCCGGCGGGAGACACGCGGGCGGTATGGGCGAGAACGTCTACCAGGTGACTGTTCACCATGGGCCAGCTACGACCGTTCCAGGGGCAGTTGAGGCGCTTGTCCTTCCACTCGGCGGCGGCGCTGAAGGTCGGGTCGGAGAGTGCGGTGGCGGGGAAGCCTTTTGGCAGCCAGAACTCGCTCGGGTCGAGCAGCCAGCGGTCCAGGATCGTCCGGGCGTTGCCCATGGATGAATCCAGCAGAATCGGGTAGAAGCCGGTGGCGGGACGGGCCGGTGAGAGCGAGCCATCTTCTAGCCGGTCGCAGTAGAACCGGCTTGACCCGTCGTGGCACTCTGCCATAAGGTCGGTCGCGATCTGCTCCGATTCCTCCAGCCCCTTCTCTCCCTGTTCGATGAGTAGCCGGACGAGGAGGAGGAAGTAGGTGGCCGCGTCGGTTCCGTGAACGCTGAAGCTCTCCCAATGGTCTGCCCGCTCGGTGGCGAACTGGTACCGGCTCATGTACTCCTGGCCCGTTTCGTTCATGTCGAAGACGAGCGACCCTTGGCGCTCGCGCCAGAAGTAGTCCCAATATCGGCGAAGCGCGGCGATCCAACTGCGGTCCGGGGCCAATCCGTGAATCAGCAGGAGGTTTCGTAGGCCGGTCGCGAAGTCGGCGTGATAGAAGTCGCGCGGCGGGCGAGCGCTGTAGTTGTGGCCGGGAAAGCTGCCGTCCGCTCTCTGGCATCGGACGAGATTGTCCAGGATGCCAATCGCCGGCGCAGGATCGTGCATCCAAGCGACCTCGCGAAGGTGCGCCTGTGCCGAGTAGGTGATGAAGTTTCGGAAGAATCCGATCCCTTCCGTCACGTAGGGCCCGAACGTCTCCGCGCCCTCATCTTTGCGCATGGGCAGGCTCGGAACGTGAACCGTGTTAAGTCGGAGCCCATACCAGCGATACCAATAGGCGCGGGTGAGGTGTGGATCGGAGGAATCCAATTGGGGGACGGCAGCGAAGAACCGGCGCCAAGCCTCCTCGCTTTGGGCCAACGGGTCTTGCACCGCGCGCTCCAGGCTTTCCTCCGCCTCGGTTGGGCTGAGCGCGGCCGTGCAGGCGAAGCTGGCCGGCTTCCCACTCTCCAGCCGATAGTGCTGCACCAGATGAACGAGGCCATACGGGTCCGGGCCGACTTCGAGCTTGACCTCGTTTGGCAATCGCCCACGCTTGAACTTCTCCGGCAAGAGGCTCGTGGCGTAGATCGGGATGTCGTCGTGACGCTGGGCCAGTTGGATGTCGAAAGAGTCGCGCGGCAGGCTCGATCCCCAGGCGAGGTGGATGGGGAAGCCCGACAGCATGTTCGCACTCCCTGTCGTCTCCTCTTCTTCGACGGCGGTCCGGTCGGGCGAGAACGCCTCCGGCCATCTCGTTTCGAGGGAGCCTGCAATGACCGCCGGGGTCGGCACGCAGGCTGTAAGCGACTGCCAAGGCGTTCCGAACCCCGGCTCCCGCCGCTCCGGCAGCGACCAGAGGAAGACCTCGATCGGCCCGCCGCGGTGAAGCTCGATGTGCGAAACCCACGCCTGCGACTCGAGAACGCATCGATGCTCCGTGGCCGCGAAGTCCTCTCCCTCATGCGTCAGGATCAGCCGGTCCGGCCGCCAATCCTGCACGCGCGACTGGAAATGCACCGGCCGCTCGTTCCTCAAGAACAGGAGCGTGAACAATCGCGGAATCCGGATGTCGGCGAAGAAGCACTCGTCCCAGAAGCCGGGGCTCGTCAAGAAGCGAGGGAAGGGCGGGGCGTAGAGCGCTCCCTTTCCTCCGGCAAGGAACCACTTGTCGCGCCGCGCCAGCAGGCGGAGAGGGTCGAGCACGCCCGGCAGTTTATCGCCCCCGTTTCGCCGGGGTGTGAACTAACGTCTGGGGAATTCCGTATTCTCAGTAAGAACAATGAGCAGGTTTCTCCTTTCGAAGGCCGCGCGCGGCGCGACCGCACTCGCATTTGTGTTGGTGGCCCAGCTCGTCGCAGCCCAAGCGATCACCAATGAAGTCAAAGATCGCGTTCTCAACCGGATGAGCGAACTCATCACCCAGAACGCCTACGTCGCCGGACAGGACTTCGGCAAGTGGGATTCGTTCCTGTCGGCCCACAAGGAAGCGATCGACAAGGCGGAGACCGTTCCGACTTTCATTTCTTCCGTGAATCAAGCCCTTCGCCAGTTCGGGTTCAGCCACATACAACTCATGTCCCCGCGCACGGCGGAGGCACGCCGGACGCGCTCCATGGTGGGCATCGGGGTGTCGATCCAGATCGAGCCTGAGGGGCTTCGGGTGGTGGCTCTGTTCGACGACGGTCCTGCCAAGAAGAGTGGCATCGAGGTCGGGGACATCATCATGGAGGTCGACGGCCATAAAGCCGAAGACAACAGCCGCATCGCCGGCGAGGAAGGCACTCCCGTAGAGTTGAAGATCAAGCGGGCGAGCGGCGAGGTCAAAACCATCAAGGTCGTCCGAGCCAAGTTCTCCACCGTGCGGCCAGAGACGCTGACTTGGGTTGGGGACGACACGGCCGTGCTGAAGGTGCCCAGCTTCGATACGAACTACGGCGCCAAGAACATCGAGAAGCTGTTTTCAGAAGCGAAGAGGGCAAAGTTCCTGGTCATCGATCTACGCGCAAACGGGGGCGGTGCCGTGATCAACATGACCCACTTCCTCAACCATCTGCTGCCCGTTGGCACACCCGTTGGTACGTTCGTGTCGCGCAATGTGGCGAACCGATACAAGGAAGAGACCAAGAACGAGCCCGACGACGTTATCGCAATCGCGAAATGGTCGCCTTTCAAGATCCGGGCCGGCATGGCCAACGTCGAGCGCTACAAGGGCCGCATCGCAGTGCTCATCGATGGGGGGACCGGCAGCGCCAGCGAGATCACGGCTGCGGCGCTGAAGGAGAACCTGAACGTGCCGGTGGTCGGTAGCAAGTCCGCGGGCGCGGTGCTGGCGTCCTTGATGGCCCCGCTGCCGGATGGGTTCATGCTGCAGTATCCAGTGACCGACTACGTCACGAACGGCGGGCTTCGACTGGAAGGCAACGGCGTGCTGCCGGATGTGGATGCGCCGGCCCCTCGCTTTGGCGAGAAGGACGAGGCGATCGAGAAGGCGCTGGTGCTGCTTCAGCGGGCCGCGCTTCGGGACCAGCGCAGCGGCGGACGGTAGTAACGAGGCCGGTGGCCCGGCCTCACCCCGGCTCGCTGCGGCGGG
>DATLGQ010000208.1:0-2391 GCA_035540435.1 Fimbriimonadaceae bacterium | reverse complement strand
GGTCAGTACCGTCCTTCGCCAGACCATTCGCCAGATGGCGACGCCGGATCATATGCGCGGGCGCATGTCCGCCACGAGCGTGCTGTTCAACGTTTCAGGCCCGCAGCTCGGGGACTTCGAGGCCGGCGTGGCGGCCAGGCTTTGGGGCGAGCGCTGGTCGGTGGCTATCGGCGGCCTGGCGTCGACCTTCATCGCCCTTCGCTGGGGTCAGAGGAGCTCCCTCAAGGAGTACACGTTCGAAGCACGTGCGCAGTCCCCGGGCGTCTAGCCTTCCGAACTTTGGGACGCTGCCGAAACCTCTGATACACTAGAGTCACATCCCCACCAACCGGCGGAGCTATCTCATGAAACGCCTTCTTCTTCTACTACTTGCGGCCGTGTCCGCCCTCATGGCCTTCGCCGCCTCGGGCGTGAAGACGGCCACGGCCCGCGGCGGCTTCGTTCTGCAGGCTCATGGCGAGCACGAGGGCACGGGCAATCCTGCCACCATCACGTTCGAAATCACTCAGCAGCCGAATGGAGTCTGCTCCGGCGAGTTTCTGTACGCGGCGGATGATCACCGTCACGAAGGAGACGGGCACGGCCGCAAGACTCCGGCCGCGGCGCCCTACCCGCACTTGATCGTCAAAGTGCCCGAGATCACGGCGGTCACGTTCAAGAAGAACACCGTGGCCTTCACCCTTCCGGGCACCTACAACGAGGAGCCCGTCATGGTGGAGGTGTATGCAGTGGACAGCGGAACCGCGGCGCGTCCCGACTTCTTCCACATGAAGGTGATGGACGATGTGGGCATGGAGATCTACCACGCCCACGGCAACTTCGAGGTGGGCGACATCCGAATCAACGGAGTAGGCCGATGAGACGATTCGCTCTCGCTTTGGCCCTCGCATCGTGCGCCGCCATCTCCGTATCGCAGACTTATCCGAGACAAGGTATCCGGCTGAATGCGCAGATCCCATTGAGCGGCTTCGACGGGAGCCCCACCAGCGGCGCGGGCTGCACGGGCTATGTGTCGCCGAGCGGCCGCGAGTACGCGATCATGGGCCTTCGCACCAGCACCGCCTTTGTGGAGGTCACGAACCCCTCCGCGCCCGTGATCGTGGCGCAGATCCCGATGCCGGCATCCACCTGGCACGAGAACGCGGTGGCTGGACCCTATGCCTATCTCGTCACCGAAGCCGGCGGCGGCGTGCGCATCGTGGATATGTCCAACATCGACAACGGCGTCGTGACGCATGTGGCGACCTACACCGGGAATAGCCTGAACAACGTGCACACGGTTCAGGCGCTCGGCGACTACGTCTACCTGAATGGCTCCAACCGCGGGTTCGTCATTCTGGACGTGAGCAACAAGACGGCGCCGGTGGAGGTCTCTCGCTGGACGACGCGCTACGTGCACGACTCTTACATCCACCGCTACACCAGCGGCCCCTATGCGGGCAGGACGATCGCCTTCCTCTGCTGCGCCGGCAACGGCCTCTACATCGTCGACATCACCAACCCGTCCACGATCGTGAACCTGGGGAATGTCGCCTACATCCCGTCCAACGGCTACTGCCATAGCGGCGCCCTCACCGCCGACGGCAAGTACTTCTTGATCAACGACGAGTTCGACGAACGCAATTCGCTCGTCGAGACTTGCTCGACTCATATCATCAACGTCGAGAATCTGTCGCTTCCGACTTACGTGGGCGCCTTCACCAACAACGAAAACATCATCGACCACAACTCGAGGATGAAGGACGGCTTCTTGGTGCTGGCGGCGTACCGCGGCGGGCTGCGGATCTACGACGCGTCGAACCCGCTCGCCATGCGGGAGACCGGGTTTTTCGACACCTATCCTTCCGGCTCGGGCTTCACCTATGACGGTGCCTGGGGCACGTACATCTTCCCCAGCAACACGGCCGTCATCGCGGACATCCAGAGGGGCCTCTTCGTGGTGGATCCCTCGGAGGCCATGGGCCTGGGGGCTGTTCCGCTGGGTATCTCGGTGACCCGGGGCGCCCTGATCGGAGGAGCCCTCAAGGATGCTCGGCGGGCCGATGGTGCGTCGATCGCCCTGAAGGGTTCGACGATTCCCACTCCCAAAGCGCGCGGCGTGATCGCCGAAGTGCAATACGAGACGGGATACAGCCCCGTGACGGCGCTGAACCTGACGGTGGTCGCTCGGTTGCAAGGCATGGCTTCCGGAGAGATGGTGGTCGAGATCAAGAACCAGGCGAACGGGCAGTGGCAGCCACTTCTGAAGGAGCCCCTCAATACCAGCGACCGCACCATCACGGTGAACGGCATCAGCCCCACCAACCGGATCTCCAGCAGCGGCCGGATCGACCTCCGCGTGAACGCCTATTCGCTGTTCAAGGTGCAGGAGCAGAGCTTCGTGTTGCACCT
>DATLGQ010000207.1:0-3136 GCA_035540435.1 Fimbriimonadaceae bacterium | reverse complement strand
GGGTACCCTATCCCTTCCAAAACAACGTGCGCTATCTGCCAAAGGAGGCCGCTTTCGAGTGCGTCGCCGGCCTGATCGAAGCCCAGACCAAACGCGATCACACCCAGGCCCAGCACTTCCGCGAGTTCATCGATGCAGTCTTCGGCGACGGCATCGCCAAGCACTTCATGATCCCCTACAACTTCAAGGTGTGGGCGCATCCGGCCGAGATGATGAACAAGGAGTGGATCGGCGAACGGGTCGCCGTGCTCGACATCAACCGCGCGCTCAAGAACCTGGTCCTGGAGCAGGACGACTTCGGCTGGGGGCCCAACAACCAGTTCAAGTTCCCATTGCGAGGCGGAACGGGCGAGTTCTACCGACGCTTCTACCCCGTGCTTGAGGAGCACATCCAACTGGAAAGGAAGGTGGAGCGCATCCACTTCAAGACCAAGGAGGTCCTCTTCAGCGACGGCGAGATCGTCCGCTACGACAAGCTTCTCAGCACGTTGCCGCTCGACATCCTGTGCACCGACATCCTGAGCGGGGAAGTCCCCGAGAGCGTGCGAACCAACGCCGCGAGGCTCAAGCACTCTGGTGGCTACATGGTTGGCATCGGCATCCGGCAGCCGTGCCCGAGCACCAAGAGCTGGATGTACTTCCCGGAGGCCAACTGTCCGTTCTACCGGGTGACTTATCTCAGCAACTACTCGCCTTACATGACGCCCGACAAGGACCGCTACTACAGCCTGCTCACCGAGACGAGCTACAGCGAGTTCAAGCCCGTCGATGGCGCGTCGATCGTAGAAGAGACCATCCAGGGACTCATCAACGCCGGGCTGCTCCAGGAGTCCGACCGCAAGGACATCGTGAGCACCTGGGTGTACAACGCCGACTACAGCTACCCAACCCCCACCGTCGAGCGTGACGAGATCCTTTCCAAGACCATCCCTTGGCTCGAGCAGCAGGGAATCTACTCCCGAGGCCGGTTCGGCATGTGGAAGTACGAAGTCGCCAACACCGATCACACGCTGATGCAGGGGGTCGAGTTGGTGAACCGCTGGCTGCTCGGCGAGCCCGAGGTCACCATCGGCCTTCGGTACGAGTCGACCGATGACGGACGCAAGGCGGCGGTGCACGAGCGCTCGGCTCTGGCCGGATCGGGTGATCCCAAGAAGATGGCTGAGTTGGAACTGGTTACCAATGGGTCGGCCAATGGCCAGTCGGGCAATGGCTCGACATCAGTTGCCAAGAACGGGAAGTCCTCAACCCAAAAGGTGCCGGCCTAGCTCGACCCCCTCTCCCCGCGGGAGAGGGGTAGAGGGCGAGGGCAAAGAGCGCGGCTACGCCGATAAAGGAGCTTGGCGAATCGCGAGGGCAGGGGTGAGGCAGCGGCCCTGGGAAGCCGGCCCGCGGCGATCAGCCCTTCTTCTTTTGGTACTGGCCCACGTAGGGCTCGTCGGATTGGCCCGGATGCTCTTCCAAAAGCATCTCCTTCGTGTAGACGAAGTCCTCTCGCTTGTAGTCCGCCAGCTCGAAGTTCTTGCGAAGCACGATCGCGCCGGTGGGACAGGCATCCTGGCAGTAGCCGCAGAAGATGCAGCGGATCATGTTGATCTCGTAGCGCACCGCGTAGCGCTCGCCCGGCGAATAGCGTTCCTGATCCGTGTTCTCGGCGGCCTCGACGTAGATGCATCGGGCAGGGCAGGCGCCGGCGCACAGCGAGCACCCGATGCACTTCTCGAGGCCGTTGTCGTACCGCGTCAGAAAGTGCCGCCAGCGGGTGCGCGGATATTGTTCCCGGAGCTGCTCGGGATACATCACTGTGACCTTCTTCTTGCGCAGCCGCCTCAAGGTGATCCCCATGCCGGCCAGGATCGGCTTGGCGATGCCTTTGTACAGCCCGACGCTCAAGCGTTCACCTCTTCCAAGGTTCGCGGCTGTAGCTCGATGAGCTTGTTGAACTTGCGCTTCTTGATCTTCTCTTGCAGCTTGATCACGCCGTAGATGAGCGCGTCCGGCGATGGAGGGCAACCCGGCACGTACACATCGACCGGCACCACCTGGTCGGTGCCTTGAACGATCGCGTAGTTGTTGTAGACGCCGCCGGTCGACGAGCAGGCGCCCATGCTGATGACCCACTTGGGTTCGGGCATCTGGTCGTAAATCTGGCGGAGGACGGGCGCCATCTTCTTGCTGAGTCGCCCCGCGATGATCATCACGTCCGCCTGCCGGGGCGTAGCGCGGAAGGCTTCCGAACCGAATCGCGCAATGTCGAATCGAGCGGCGACGGTGCTCATCATCTCGATCGCGCAGCAGGCGAGGCCAAAGGTCAAAGGCCATAGCGTGTTCGCCCGCGCCTGGTTCAGCAGATAGTCGACCGTGGTGACGACCACGTTGCCTCCTCGCTGAACGTCTCCAATCACCGGAGATGAGCTGTCGTGCAGGACAATGGTTTCGACTCGTTTAGGCATAGTGCGCTCCAGGGAGCATACCTTCGCGCTCCCCTTATCCCATACGTTGAGCCGTGGAGCGGTGTTAGGTTCAAGCGCAAAGCTCAGAGCACGAGCTTGAACAGGTTAGGATCGGGCTTCCCGCCGACCAGCAAGTTCACGCTCCAGTCGCTGACGATCGCGATCTCGGAGCGGGCAGCCAACTGCGCTCGCTCGCGCACCACATAGCGGCGTAGGTCGAACGTCTCGCTGATGTAGAGCTCGAACTGCCCCGTGGCCCGTTCCACTGCGTCGCTCGGCCTCCAGTGGCCATGAATGACGTGCACCCGCTCTCCCCGCAACTCGGTGATCCCCTGATAGCTGAGAGCGGGCCATTGACCGGTCAAGAAGCGCAGGTCCTCGATCCGCCCAATGGCGATATCGAACGGAGCGGAACGGTCTCCCAGGCTGAACGCGGCGGCGGCATACATGTCGCCGATGTTCAGCCGAACGGGCGCGGCCGTCGGATCCGCCTGAGGCACTTCGATGCTTTCTTGGATACGGTCGCGGTTGCTCTTGGCGAACTTCAGATTGCTGTCGGGCGCGTCGTAGGTGAAGTGCTTGCCGTCGCTGGACAGCACGTACGTGAAGGGGTCGCTGCTCTTGCGCACCTGCCGAAGGTAGATCTTGCTCGGCCGCTCGTACTGCAGCAGGCTCTCGACGGT
>DATLGQ010000206.1:0-3007 GCA_035540435.1 Fimbriimonadaceae bacterium | reverse complement strand
TCAAAATGATGCACCTGCACGATGCGTACTGCGGTGCCCACCATGTATGGCTCGGCCTGGCCCCCGACTTCGTCACCGTTGCGAATCAGCACGATTCCGAAGGGCCGATCGAACTCGATGCAGTTGCGAACCAGATCGCGGTAGCGATCCTCGAAAACGTGAAGCTGCACCGTGGCGTAAGGAAACAAGACCGTGTTCAGGGGGAACAGCGGCATTTCTTCCAGTTCAAAGGGCATGGAACACTCGATTATAACTTGGACTGCTGTTCTAGACCCGCGCCGTCAGAGCCATGTTCGTGCCGCCCGGCGGTGCGAGGGGTATCCTGCGAGGAGGTAGGTTTTTGCCCGTGTCAGTTGGAGTTACGCCGCATATGAGTGGAGAGTTCGAGCTGCCCAGCGATCCGAATGAGTTACGACAGCAGCTCTCGGCGGCGCTAACCAAAATCAAAGAGCTTGAGCAAAGGGAGGCGCAACCCGCTGGCGGTGGGCCCGCACGCTCATCCGAACCGAGCATGGACGTCGCGCCGATCAACGAGGCGGACGTCACGCTGCGCCGACTCGTGCAGAGGATCGCGATGATCCTGCAGGCCGAGAAGATCGTGATCATGTTCTACGATCGCGAGCGCGGCGAACTCATCGGCATCCCACCGGCCTACGGGGTCGACGACGAGCGTCTCTCCGTCTTCCGGGTTCGGGCCACCCAGGGCATCTCCGGCGAAGTCTTCCGCAACAGCGAGCCGGTTATCTTTCACGATGCCACCGGAGATCCCCGCACGCAACGGGACCCCTTCAGCCTCCTGCACGTGCAAAACGGCATCACGGTGCCGCTCGTGATCGAGAAGCGCGACGAGGAAAACCGGGTCATCGAGCGCAACGTGATCGGAGTCCTGCACGCGTTCAACAAGCGGCACGGCGAGGACTTCAACGACGAGGATGTGCGCCTGCTCGAGCGGATGGCGCGCAACGTCGGCTCCATCATCGCGAACCTTCAGCTGTATCGCGAGGTGGTCGAGGAGCGCGAGGAGCTTCTCCAGACTTTTGAATCTCTCACCGCCGGCCTGATCCTGGTCAGCATGGAGAACAAGATCAGCCAGATGAACGCTGCAGCCCGAATGATCTTCGATGCCGGCGCGGAGGCGATCGGGCATGGCGCTCGCGAGGTGTTGCGAAACGAGGTGCTGGCCAAGCTCTTCGAGGACACCATGCAGGGTGAGGAGACCAGCAAGCAGGAGATCCACATTAGCATCGCCGGCTCCGAGCGCATCTACGAGGTGCAGGCCGCGCTGGTGCGGAGCGAGGAAGGCAAGAACCTTGGCGTCGTCGCGATCCTCAACGACATCACCGAGATCCGCAACCTCGACAAGATGAAGTCCTCCTTCGTGGCCATGGCTTCACACGAGCTGCGCACCCCCCTCACCGCGATCAAGGGCTTTACCAGCACGCTTCTGATGGACGACGGCTTCGCCCCAGACGAGCGCCGCGAGTTCTACATGATCATCGATCAGGAGTGCGATCGCCTGACCCGCCTGATCAACGACCTGCTGAACACGGCGCGCATCGAGGCCAACGAAAGCCTCAAGCCCAACTACACGCGCGTGGACGTGCGAGCCCTGGTCGAAAAGGTGCTCATGATCCAGAAGCAGGCCGCCAAGGGCCACATGCTCAGGCTCGAGGTCGACCCCGACCTCCCCACGATCATCGGCGACGAGGACAAGCTGGACCAGATTCTGACCAACTTGATGAACAACGCCATCAAGTACTCGCCCAACGGCGGCAACATCGTTCTCAGAGTCAAGCGCGACGGGGACGAGTTGCTGTTCTCCGTTTCGGACGAGGGTCTTGGCATCCCGAAGGATCACCTCAGCAAGGTGTTCGATAAATTCCACCGCGTGAACAACGAGGACAACCGGAAGATCTATGGCACCGGCCTCGGGCTCTACCTCGTGAAGCACCTGGTGGAGACGGTGCACCTGGGCAAGATCTGGGCAGAAAGCGAAGTCGGGGTGGGGTCCACGTTCTTCTTCCGAGTCCCGGTCGAACTCGACATCGAGCGCGCCAAGGCCCTGAACGAGTAGCCGGCCGGCTATCAGAGCAGGCTCGGTTGCGACAGCTCGAACGTCCGTGGCCCGTGGCGGGCTACCTCGCGCTCAAAATCGAGCAGCGCTTCCTTGATGGGTAGGCCGCCGGCGTACCCAGTGAGGGAGCCGCTCGCGCCGATCACGCGATGACACGGGATCAGGATCGCGATCGGGTTCCGGGCGTTCGCGAGACCGACTGCTCTCGATGCCCCGTCCGAGCCTAGCCGGCGGGCAAGCTCGCCGTAGCTGGTCGTGGAGCCATATGGAATCCGGCACAGCTCTTCCCACACCCGCTGCTGAAAGGGGGTTCCCCGGGTTTCGAGCGGCAAGTCGAAGCGCTCTCTGAGGCCCTCAAAGTACTCCTCGACCTGACGGCGCACATTGGCCGCCAACGACGAGCGATCCACTTCCGTAGCCGGAGCCCGTCCAAATCTCAGCTCAAGGACATGCTGAAGGTCATGAACGAGCGTCAACGGTCCAAGCGGGCTCTCGATCTCGCAGAGTGGCACCGCTCATTGTAGTCGAGCAGCGCCAGGCCCGCTCTCGATCGTTGGCGTGGGTAAATTGACCTTATGATCAGGGGAGCGATCGTTATGCTTGCCGCCATGGCAGCCCTCACCGCCCAAGCTCAGGTCCGAACCGAAACCGTCGCCTATAGCCATCAAGGCACGGCGCTGGAAGGATTTCTAGCTTACGAGCCGGGTTCGAACACGAAGCGGCCCGGCGTGCTGATCGTCCACGATTGGAACAGCATCGACGACTACGAACGCGGTCGGGCGCGGCAGCTTGCGGAGCTTGGGTACGTGGCCTTCGCGGTCGATATCTATGGACGTGAGATCCGGCCCCAGAATCCCCAGGAGTCGGGCGCACAGGCCCGCAAGTTCAAGGCGGACCGCGCTCTGTTGCGGGCACGTGCGGCGGCCGGGCTCG
>DATLGQ010000205.1:0-16685 GCA_035540435.1 Fimbriimonadaceae bacterium | reverse complement strand
GTCCTCATCAAGCGTCAATGTCATGAGTTGGCTCACCGACTCCCGAGAGCCCACGACTCCGGCCGCCCTGGCCGCCTGGCGCTTAAGGGCTTCGCGCGCCAGAGCCGCCGGGATGTACTGCGCCGCCTCCGCCATCGCGGTCTCTACCGCGATGTTGAGAGCCAGACGTGCTTCATCCACGTCTGGAGAGGCGATCTTTTGTGCAAGCAGGTCACGTGCAGGCTTGCCGATATCCTGCGCCATTCGCACGAACGCCCGCTGGTGGAGCCGGGTGGCAGCGCGCAGCTTGTGCTCCACCATCCATTCCAACGCGGGAATGCCGATCGCTGCAAGTGTTGCCAATGAATCCTGTACTTCCTGTTGTGCCGTCCCGACACCCCACTGCGTCGCCTTCCGATACAGGTCCTCGAGCTCCCGGTCGCTTGGCCTGGGTTTGGAGCCCACCGGGAATTGCGGGCTGGAGGAGGTGGGGGGAGGAGGAGCCGGCAGATCGGTTTCCATGTCGAGCGCGAGCGCCCAGGAGTCCCGGTAGGCCGCCTCGCCGTCCGCCAGCCCGGCCGTGTAGGTGTCCGGCCCATTGAGGTCGACGAAGAGCCCCAGGGAGCCCGAGCCGCGCCCGGGGTTCGCGGCCCCTGGAGGGCCGTGGTAGCGGTCCTCACCGGCGCCGTCGATGAAGATGCCGAGGCCGTTCGCGTTGCCGATCCCCGGCCGGCTGTCTCGGCCGGCGTAGATGTCATTTCCGCTTCGGTCGAGGAGGAAGCCGACCCCGTAGTCGTGGCCGATAGCATGGGCCGCGCCGTACTTGACCACGTAGGCGTCGTCGCCCGCGAGGTCGAAGAGATAGGAGGCCGTCACATGCATGGCCGAGCCCTGTACATAGTGATAGCCGGTGTAGGTGTCGTGGCCCTCGCCGTCAAAGAGGGAGCCGATCGAGTACCAGTAGGACGCGGCCTGGGCATAGGTTTCGGCGATGTAGGCGTCGTCGCCCTTGAGGTCCGTCAGCAGGCCGATCCCGCCGGCGAGCCCGCCGGTGTCTTCCCGGTAGCCGCTGGCGAAACCTTGCGCATTCGAGTAGTGCACGTCCTTGAACAGTGGCGAGTTCATGATCAGGCCGCCAGCCCTATATACATCGTTGCCGGCGCGGTCGATCAGCCAACCGAGGCCCCCGGTGCGGGCCGCGCCTTGTCCATTCAGGTTGATCCGGTAGGTATCGCTGCCGGATTCGTCTAGCAGGATGCCTTGACCAAACTGTCCATATGCTTGGCCGAGGCTCACGCTTTGATAGGTGTCGTGGCCGGCGTCGTCCACCAGAACCCCCACGCCCGCGATTCCGCAGCCGAAGTTGAGCGAGCGGCCCCGGTACCGGTCGTCGCCCTTCAAATCCAGCGCGATTCCCACTCCGAGCAGCCCCGCACCGATGCTGGCGTCGGGCACCCGGTAGTCGTCGTCGCCGGCGACGTCGATGAGCACCGAGGAGTACCCGATGCCCGCTCCGTGTCGCCCGCGGTAGCGGTCGTTGCCCCCCAGATCGATCGTCAGCATCGCGCTGGAGTCCGTGTGGACGTCGTCTCCGGTGCTGCCGATGACCACTCGTACTTGAGACGCCGTGAAGCGAAGGGGTGTTGGGATCGTCACCTTGACGTTCTCCAGCGCCCGTGCCGCCTGCCGCGCGGTCATCGTGAGCCGGATCCCGGCCAGTCGAATCGCCTCCGGGTCGACCCTTTCGAGCAGCCTCAGGATATGGGCCTGCGGAAGCTGAGGCTGTCGCACGAAATCAAATCGAATAGAAGGCTCCTCGTTGGCCCACTGGGGCAGGCTCTCGATCAGCATCCGCCGTTCAGCGGCGCTGAGACGCGAGAGAGCTTTTTGGACATCTGCATTCGCGGCTGCGATCGCTCCCACGAGATCGCCTACCGGCCCCCGCAACGCAGCGGGCAGCGAGGGTGGCAGCGTGGGGCGCGAGCTAACGACGCCGAAGCGGACGTCTTCCAGCCCCAGAAGGGCCTCGTCACGTCGAGCCCGCTCGTGGAAGCTCATGATCAGGTCGGCGCCTTCCAAGGGTCTCGCGATCGCGGTCTCGATCGACCGGGATAGGAATGGCGGGTGGAACGGCATCCGCTCGTACTGCAGATCTTGCGGCGTGAGGTTGCCGATGTACAGCGCGTCCTCTATTCCTTTGCGTTCAGCCACCGTGAGCTGCGCTTGGGCAACCGACGCGAGGCTCAGGACGGCGAGACAGGCGGCTTCAAGGCTTCCTCGATGTATTCCCATGGAGTGGTCACCGGCGTTTGGCGCTCGTCCAACGCCCTCTCATCGAACGGTACCGTGTTCTGCCGGCGCCTGGCGGAGTCGAAGGTCATGGCGAGGCCCGTCTGGGTTGAGGGTGCGACCAGCGCCAGCCTTAGAGGTGTATCTGTCGCCGATGCCAGCAGGGGCGCCAGCAACTCACGCTCGAGGCGCCGGGTGAGATACTCGACTTCTTCCAATTGCCCGACCAGGCGAAACCGCTCCAAGGCCTCGACGACCACGATAGCGAGCGACCCGTGCGCGAGGGCGTCTCGCACTGCCCCCAGCTTGAGGTTGACGCCCTCACCAATCAGCTCCCGGTCGCCATGCGTGTACCGCACGAGCCGTGACAACCCGGCGAGCCGAAGCGAGCCGCTAATGACGAGGGCCCGCTCACCACGCTCCAGCACCAGGTTTGGCACCGGCAACCGGAAGCCATGGCCCCACGGCCAAAGCAGGTTCAGCGGCGGCAAACCCTCGTCTCGCCTTCGTTCGTTCATCTCACTCCCATCGAGCAGGTTCACCGAGTCGTCGATAAAGCGTCGTAGTAGCGTCTCGCCATCCCCTTCTGGCAGGCACTGGCGCAAGGGCCGGCCCGCACACTCGTCCGGGCGAAGCGTCTGCAGTTCGATGGAACCCTCCTCCCAGACGAGCCCGTGATCGAGCCCCTCACCGGGCACGACTGTCAGTCGCCGGGTATCCAGCTTCTTTGCCAGCGACACCAGCGCACCCAAGTCCTCCGGGGGCACCTTGCGAACCGCCGGCTCCGTGATATCGCCGTTGTCGAGGGTGAGGGGCGAAAGGTGGAAATGGACGCTTCGATCCGGCGGCTCAGCCCCGAGCGCCGCCACCGTCAGGGGACCCTGGGCAAGACTCACCTGCTGCGGATTCAGCCCCAGCCAGGCCGCTTCCGGGGTTTGACTGGGCGGGATGGGGTGGAGCTTGTGAATCTGCCCCGCTTCCGCCAGCTGCGAAAGGATGACGGAGCCTCTGAGTACCGATTCCTGACCCTCGTGGCTCAGCCACTCCGGGACCACGATGATCACCCGACGCACGCCCAGATTATGGAGTGGGGCATCGGCGGACGCGATTTTTCGGAACCCGCAGCCCTTGGGCGCAGTTCAAAACAATAGCCGCGATCTGGAGGGGGTGGCACGAGTCTTGCGCCAAAGGCTCCATAATCAATGCAAGATCGCGCCTTGGGAATTGCACCAAAAATGGCTGTCGTACAAGATGTCGCGTCCGTGCCCGGCAAGGTGGGCTGGCTCAGGGGCGTAGGAAACTGGTTCTTCAACCGAAAGGCAACGCCGATATGGGTCCTGATCGGGCTGGTGTCGCTGGCCTTTTGGCCCACCTATCTCTACTGGTGGACCATCTGGTTCCAGTATCAATCGCCGTTCGGCTACGGCTACCTCGTGCCCCCCTGCGTGCTGTTCCTCATCTGGAGCCGCCGGGACCAGATCGCGGCCGTGCCTCGTGAGTCCGGGAATCTCTGGATCCTGGTGCCGATCGTGCTGGCGATCGTCTTGCACGCGGCGGCGCTGATCGCCAGGGTCAACATCGTTTCGTCCTTCTCGTTCTTCGTCCTCACGATGACGCTGCCCTACCTGATCTGGGGCAAGCACGTGTACCGATACATCTGGGGCGCGCTCGCCTTTAGCGCGACGATGCTCCCCTGGCCGCCTCAGATCTACGGCAAGCTGCTGCTGCCGGCCCAGGAGATCAGCACGCAGGTGGCGGTGAAGATGCTCCAGTGGACGGGGCTTTCGACGGTCGTCGACGGCACGAGCGTGACCATCAACAACTACGAGTTCAACGTCGCCGCCGCATGTTCCGGGTTGACGATCGTCTTCCCCATCGTCGCCATCGTGATCATGAGCGTGATGATGATCAACGCTCCGGCTTGGAAGAAGGTGGCGCTGCTGGGCTTGGCGATCCCTCTCAGCATTTTCTCGAACGCGGTGCGAATATGGACCATCGCGATGATCGGCCAGTACATGGGGGCTCAGACGGCTGACAGCCTGCACGATCCCAGCGGCGTGGCAGCCGTCATCTTCGCGACCATCCTGCTCACCCTGCTCATGAGCGTCATGAAGGCGAACGATTACAAGGACGAATACATGCCGGCCTTCGCCAGAGATGACGACGTCGAGGATGAAGAGGTGACCAAATGAACCTGCTCCGCACGATCAACGGCCGACTGATCCTCACCGCGATGCTCCTGGCGCCGGCGACGTACTTCGCCTTCTCCACGACCGTTGCCAACCATGCCAACGTCGTCATCGAGACGGAGACGCTGCCCGAGCGCGTGGCCGAGTGGACGGGGGAATCCGTGGAGCTGTCCGATACCGAGAAGAGCATTCTCCACTCCCCGGCGGCGAGTCAACGACTCTATTCACGACCCAACGGCGACCAGGTCCAGGTGCTGGTCATTCAGGTGGACAACACCCAGAACGCCCACGACCCGAGGCTGTGCATGAACGGCAGCGGCTTTCGCGAGACTGAAAGCGAGATCATAAGCGCACCCTGGGCGGATGCTCACGAGGATGCCGAGATTTCGCATTCGGTCTTCACCAAGGACAACCGCAGCCAGCACATGTACTACTGGATGTCCACGAGCGAGGGGACGATCGCCAACATGAGCACCGGCCTGAAGCTCGAGGGCATCCTGCGAGCCCTCAAAGGCCAGCCCACGAAAGGAATCGCGGTCCGGGTGCTGGGGCTTGAGAACCGCTTCGACCCGAACCGGACGACTGAGCCGGAGGTGCTTCAGGAGCTCTGGAGTCAGATTCGGGAAGACGTGCAGTTTGAGAAGCTGATCGCGCGACAATAGCGCGGGTACAACCTGGGCGCATGTCAAAGGTCGATCTGGGGCGCCTGCTCGAGGAGAGCGGCGCCATTCTCCGCGGCCACTTCCTGCTGACCAGCGGGCGTCACAGCGATGTCTATTTCGAGAAGTTCCGGGTCCTCGAACAGCCTCGCGTGCTGAGCGCCCTATGCGCCGAGATCGCGGACCGCTTTCGCGACAAGGCGGACCTCGTAGCCGGGCCCACCACGGGCGGGATCATCATCGCATTCGAGGTGGCACGCCAACTGGGACTACCCGCGGTCTATGTGGAGAGCGAGGACGGGGTGCGGGTTTTGCGGCGCGGCGCGACCATCGAGGGCAGCAGCCGGGTGTTGGTGGTGGACGACGTGCTGACGACCGGCCGCAGCGTCTTCGAGGTGCTGGAGGTGGTTCGAGCGGCCGGAGGGCATCCGGCGGGGGTGGGCGTGCTGATCGACCGAGCCCAAGACCCGATCGATTTCCGATGTCCCTTCTTTGCGGCACACCAGGTGCAGGCCCAGAGCTTCGCCCCTGACGAGGTGCCGGAATGGCTGATGCAGATCCCGGTGCAAAAGCCAGGCACCCGCCGGTTCAGTTGAGCGAATGCCCGTCGAAAAACTGGCTTTCGCGAGGGTCGCTCCTGTGAGATACTGCTCAGGCCATGACATGCCGGGAGTACATCGCCTACGAGATCGACAACAGCGGGTTCCAGCTCGACAAGGTGCTCGATGGGCTAAAGGCGGAGCACTTGGATCATCAGCTGACCGACAAGGCAATGACCCCGCGGGAGATCCTGCTGCACCTGGCGGAGGCCTACCTCGCGTTCGTGACCGAGACCGAAGGCGGCAAACACGAGTGGGGCACCTTCCAGCCGTCGGATCGGGGCTGGGAAGGCGTTCTCAAGCAGTTCCGGGAGCAGAGGGCGAAGGCGGTCGCTGCTGCCATGTCGGCACAGGACGACACCCAACTCAAACATGCCCACAATTACATCGTCGCGCACGACTACTACCATGTGGGCCAGTTGGCGCTGCTGAGGGTTCAGTTGGATCCGAACTGGGATCCGTACTCGATCTACCAGTAGAAGCGCTCCGGGCGACTACGCGCTCATCACGATCCGGCTGAACTCGCCGGGATCCAGACTGGCGCCACCGACCAGGCCGCCGTCGATATTCGGCTGGTTGAAGAGCTCGTCTGAATTGGACGCCTTGACGCTGCCCCCATAGAGAATCCGCACCTGCTCGGCCAAGTCCTCGTCCATCTTACGCGCGAACCAGCCTCGAATAGAACTGCACACCCGCTCAGCCTCCTCGACGCTGCAGGTGTTGCCGGTGCCGATGGCCCACACCGGCTCGTAGGCCACGACCAGGAAATAGAGCTCGGACGGGTCGATGCCCGCCAAGCCCTGTTCGAGCTGGGACGTGACGACTTCGTCGGTGCGCCCCGCCTCACGCTCGGCCTGCGTCTCGCCTACGCAGAGAATCGGATTGATCGAGTGGTAGAGCAAGGCCCGGATCTTGTGGTTGACGGTCCGATCGGTCTCGGCGAAGTAGCCCAGGTCTGCCTCTTCGACCTCGGTGGCCCCAAACCGGCCCCGGGTCTCGGAGTGCCCGACGATGCAGTAGGTGACGCCGCAGTCGTAGAGCATGGGCGGCGAAATCTGGCCGGTGTAGGCTCCCCAATCCTTCCAGAAGACGTCTTGCGCGCCGAGCTTGATGTGGGTGTTCCGCAGCAGTTCGCGCACGCGGCCGATGCTTAGATAGGGGGGGCACACCACGATGTCGGTGGTCTCTTTGATGGCCACGATGCGCGCGAAGCTCTCCACCGCCGCGACCGCCTCGGCGCAGGTGAAGTTCATCTTCCAGTTGCCGGCCACAAGCTTTGTGCGCATCCAGTTCACTTTACCAGTAGAGGTGGAAGGGGTTTGGGGTGTTGAAGCGTTGGCGTGTTAGGGGGGACTTCAGTGGGAGAAGCGCTGGGCGAAAGAAGCCGCTAGAATGGTTGTATCAGCGCTCCAGCCCGTGTCCTCTTCAGGTACGAGCAGCAGAACGAATGCCGCCTGTCAGGCGGCTCAAGGAGTGAAATGAACACGATCAGGCACCTAGTTCTCGTATTACTTGCCGCCTTCGTGGCCGTCGGTTGCGGCGGCGGCGGAGCGGCGTCTGGCGGTGGCTCTGGGGGCACCCGCATTGCCACGTTTATCACCGACAGCATGGACAACAACGCCCACGTGTGGGTGACCATCTACAAAGTCGAACTGATCAAGGTCGCGGGTGGGACGGAGACCGTTTTCGAAGACCCGGCCGGCCTCGTGGTCGACCTTAAGACTTTGCGCGACTCGAGCGGGCAGCGCTTCGCTCTGCTGGCCGTGGGTTCCGTCCCCGCCGGTCCCTATGGCGGCGTGCGCACCACGGTCGACAAGAATCTGACCGTCTTCCCTCAGGGTTCGACCACCGGGGTGGCCAAGACCTTCGCGAGCAGCTTCGACGACGGGGCCGGACGCACCCTTATCGCCTTCAACTTCCAAGGCGCCAAGAACTTCACGCCCGGCAACGACACCCTCGTTCTCGACTTCGATCTGGCCAATTGGAACGACAATGGCGGCGTCGTGACGCCGGTCATCATCCAGAGCCCGGGGCAGGGAATCCGCGACCGCAACCGGCATGAGCATGAAGACTATAAGGGGACGATCAGCGGCCTCACCGGAACGGGCCAGAACCTCGTCTTTACCCTCACTCGCGGCGCCCACAGCCTGACGGTGCAGACCACCCCGACCACCGCGATCTTCCGCAAGAACGGGCAGCCAAACCCGCAGCTCGCCAACGGGCAGCGCGTCGAGGTCCGCGGCTCGTTCGACGTCAATAGCGGCCGGCTCGTAGCCACCTCGATCGAGATCGAGGATGGCAACGGCGGCGGCGGCAATGGCGGCGGCGGTGGCAATGGCCAGGACGACAAGGCCTACGGCGCCCCCTCGGCCATCGATGCGACTGCCGGCACCTTCACGGTCACGGTGCGGCGAGTGCGCGGGTTCGTCCCCAACAGCACCACCGTCAACGTGGTCACCACCGCCGGTACGCGCTACTTCTCGAATGGCGGTGCCATCCTGACCAAGGACGAGTACTTCGCCGCCCTTGCCACGGCGACGGACGTAGAGGTTGAGGGCACCTACAACGCCTCCACCAACACCCTCACCGCCCACAAGGCGGAGATCGAGGATGGACCTGGCGGCGGCGGCAACGGCGGCGGCGGCGGGAATGCCGAGGCCGACGGCGTGCCGGCGAACGTCAACGGCGGGGCAGGTACCTTCACGGTCACCCTCCAGAGTTGGTCGGGATTCAATGGAACGCCCGGACAGGTAATCACGATCGTGACCACCCCGGCGACGACCTATCGCGACGACCGCGGGAACTCGATGACGAAGGCAGCCTTCTTCGCCGCGCTGGCTTCCTCGCCGCTGGTCGAGACGGAGGGCCACTTCAATGGCACCGTCCTCACGGCCAAGAAGGCGAAGCTGGACGACGACTAGACCGAGCCCGGTAGGAGAGGACCGGCGACGGACGGGGCGCGGCGAAAGCCGCGCCCTTCTTCTGTTTCTACCAGGCGCTCACGACGTAGCGCGCAGCGTCGAGCAGGTTCTCGAATGCCGCCTCGGGCTGGTGCTCCCACTGCATCCACTCAGAGCCCTTGGTGACACCCGAAAGCACCAACAGTGGACGGCAGCCGGCCCGCAAGGCGCACATGACGTCGATCTGCTTGTCCCCGATCATGAAGGTGTCGGTCAAGTCCAGGCCGAACTCGTCTCTGGCCGCCAGGATCATGCCGGGAGCGGGCTTGCGCCACGGATGGTTCTCGCTCTTGAGCGCGGTGCAGTAGTAGAACTTCTTGACCTGGAACTCGTGGGGAGCCAGCGCGGCCTGCAGCAGCGCGTCCATCTTCTCGACCTCCTCCATCGGCGTCAGCCCCAGCCCCACGCCCTGCTGATTCGAGATCACATAGATGTCGTAATCCGCCTCGTGAAGGATCCTAAGGGCCTCGACCGTCCAGGGGAAGAGCTGGAAGAGATCCAGGTGCGTGACGTAGGGCTCGATGTCGACGTTGATCACGCCGTCCCGGTCGATGAAGATCGGCTTTCTCACGCTTCCTCCTTAAGCCCGCTCTGGCAACACCAGCCCCACACGGCGCCGGCGGCCACCACGACCGCCCCCATCAAAAGCAGCAGCTGCAGGCCGAGCAGGGTGACCTGGATGCTGGTTCCCGGAAAGAACGCGATCGGCGACCGCAACACGTTGGCCAAGGAAAAGAATAGCAGCAGACCCACCGGGTAAAGGCCCGACAGCGCCCAGATGTGCATAGCCAGCACCCGGCCCCTCAGCCGCTCGGGAGCGATCATCTGAAACAGGGTGTTCGTCGTGTTGAACTGGATCACCTGGCAGACACCCATCACGAAGAACAACGGGAAGGCGAGCCACGCGCTGCGGGCGAAGCTCAGGATGATCAGCGCACCGCCAAGAACCGACATCGCCAGCCTCACCATGAGGCCGCGATCGCGCCTGCCCGCGAGCACGGCGACCGTGATGAGGCCGCTCATCGCTCCGAACCCGACCGCGGTGTAGGCGAAGCCCAAGCCACGCTCGTCGAGCCCCAGCATCTCTTTGGCGATCGCCGGGAGGAGAGCCATGTACACGATCCCGAACATCGAGACGGTCGCCTCCAAGATGAAGAGCGTGCGCAAAGTCTCGTGGCGGAAGGTGTAGCGCATACCTTCGCTGATCAGATCCAGCACCGGCTGTGGCTCGCGTGGCGGCGCCCGCAGATCCGCCCGTATGGCCGCGACCGCAAGAATGAGCCCCAGGTAGCTGAAGCCATTGATCCCGTAGCAAACCGAAGGCCCGAACTCGGCCAGAAGGTATCCACCTATTGCCGGTCCCAGCACTCGGGCTCCGTTGAAGGTCATCGCCTGCAAAGGGATTGCCGCCGGGATCATCTCCTGGGGGACCACTCGGCTCACGATCGATTGCCGGGTCGGCATTTCCAACGCCGACACGAAGCCAAGCGCCAACGCCACGACCAGGATGTGCCACCACTCGACGAACCCGTAGAACGTCGCCGCCATCAGGTACAGCGCACCCGCCGCAAAGCACGACTGGCAGAAAATCAGCAGGCTGCGCTTGTTGAAGGTGTCGGCGACCGTGCCGGCAATGGGCCCGATGAACGTGACCGGCAGCATCCCGCACAAAGACACCAGCAGCAGCTTGGCCTTGTCGCCCGTCAGTTCATAGACCAGCCAGCCCTGGGCCACGTTCTGGATCCAGTTGCCGCTGAACGACAGGAAGGCGCCGGTCCAGAGCAGCCGAAAGTCGCGGAAGTGAAAGGGGCGCAAAGTGGGGCTCGCCCGGAGCTTGGCTTTGACGGCTCCGGCGACACCACCCATCACACCGAGTATGGCCCGATCCCTACGATCGAGGTTCCACCGGCACTTCTGCCGCTGCTGCACCGTCCCACAGGTAGACTCATTCGAAGTGCACGAGATTCTAGGATGGGCGGAACTCCAAAGCTGAACCTCGTCCAGGTCGTGTCGAGCTCTGCCACGTCCGGCGCCGAGCGACACGTCTTCGCCTTATCTCGCCGTCTCTCGACTCTCGGCCATGCGGTCGAGGTGCTCAGTCCCGATGGCGGCTGGCTCACTTCCGATCTTCAGCAGGTCGGCATTCCCGCCCACACGACCGAGATGAAGGGCGTAGGCTGGTTCAGGACAGTGGCGTACCTGATGCGACTGTTTCGGAGCCAGCGCACCGACGTCGTCCATACCCACCTCACGCGGGCGACCTACTTTGGGGTGGTCGCCGGAATGCTCTCCAGGGTGCCAGTCGTGGCGACGGTTCACATCGCGAACCACGACCAAATCTATAAGCGGATGGCGCGCGGACGCAACCGGCTGGTCGCCGTAAGCAACTACGTGCGCGGCATGTTGCACGGCCGCGGCATCAACGACCGCTATATCGACACCGTCTACAACGGCACCGACTTCGTGGATTTCGAGGTCGAGCCGCCGTCCTCGGTGAAGGCGGAGCTGGGCATTCAGCCGGAGCGCCGGCTCATTGGTCTCGTGGGCAGGGTATGCCGGGAGAAGGGCCACATGCTGATGATCGAGGCGATGCGCGACATCGCAGGCGAGCATCCGGATGCGCACCTCCTCTTCGTCGGCCGGGTCACGAGGGACGTGCGGCCCGAGATCGATGAGGCAGTCGCCGACGCCGGCCTTTCCGGACGCGTGACCCTTACCGGGAACCGACACGACGTACCGCGAATCCTGGACGCACTGGAGTTCAGCACCATGCCGAGCCAAATCGAGACCTTTGGGCTCGCGGCCATCGAGGCGATGGCTCGCGGCAAGGCGGTGGTGGCGTCCAGGGTCGGCGGCCTGCCCGAGGTCGTGCGGCACCAGCAGACTGGCCTACTCGTGGACCTCCGGCCGCATGAGCTTGCCGAGGCGGTGGATTATCTACTCACCCATGAGCACGAACGGGCACGCATGGGGGCTGCAGGCAGGCGAATCGTGGAGGAAAAGTTCACGCTCGAGCGCATGGCCCGGCAACTCGAAGGCGTCTATGCCCGCGCCGCCGGGCTCGAGAGCGGCAGGTAGACCCGGCACAAATACGAGGCTTTACAGGCCTCCGACCCTGTGCCCCCTTGCATGGAAGCCGCACTTGGTGTAAAACAACCTATTGACGTTTGGCTAACTCGTCAAAGGAGAGGAGGAACATGTTAAAGCGAATAGCGGTGCTTGCGATGGCCGCGGCAGTCGTCGGGGCGAACGCCCAGATGTTCAACGACTTCGAAGCCGGCACGGTGGGCTCTGCCTATGGGTTCCAGCCGCCCAACTTCTCGGGCAGCACGAGCGGCAACATGGCGGCCACTCCCAACATCCACGATGTGGTGGCGGGCTGGTCTGGCAACACGACCCAAGTTGGGCATTTCGGTTTTGCGTTCATCGATGCGCAGACGACACGGTGGGTGCGCATCACCACCTTCAACGCCCCCGGCCTTCCAAATCCGACGGTCGATCTCACCCAGTTCCTGGTGTTCGACATCTTTAGCACCGTCGACCTCCAGTTGGCGGTTGGGATCCGCGAGACCGGCAGCAACGTCGCGGTGGGCGCTAACGGTGGCTCGGCCAACGGCATCGAGTGGGTCTCCAACGCCCCTCTGAACGCGAGCGGGGCTCCCGGTGGCCAGATCATTACCGCCGGTTCCTGGCATACGGTCGCCATCAACCTCGCTGCGCCCCCCTTCATCCGGCCGTTTGCCGGCAGCACCGCCGACGGCATTCTCAGCGCCGCCAACAACCGCGGCGTGCTCGAGCACTTGGCGGTCACTTCTCTCGGCAACGCCGGGCCGTACGACGTCTACGTCGACAACTTCCAGATGTCGCCCGTGCCGGAGCCTGGCACGATGGCCGCTCTGGGTCTCGGGGCCATCGCCTTGGCGTTCCGTCGGCGCAGGCGCTAGATCTTTAGGGCTGGTTAGCATGGATTCAGGGCTGGGATCATCCCAGCCCTCTTTCTTTGCCCTGGGCCGCGCACCCCGGCCTCGGGACCTTGAGGTCTGCCGCGAAATCGCCTGCGGTCTTGGTACAAGCGTTGCGCCCTCGTTATGATCTTCTGCGGACCTTTGGGTGGGCGCGGAGCCAGGAAGGGGGCAACCATGGAGTGAATGCCTTACACTGAAGGCATGCATTGCGCGGTGCTCCTGCTGGCTCTCGCCCAAATCCCCGAGACCGGAACCAACTTGGCTCAGACGCTTAACCAGTACGCGGAATACGACACCTACCAGGTCAATAGCTCCGAGCGCGACTTCAGCGGCGCGTTGCCCGGCAAGCCCGGCACGAACGTCAAAGGCAAAGAGAGCGCGTTCTTTCGCACGCAGCTCTACCTCGAACCTAGCCAGCAGGGCGAGAAGAAGGAGGCCTTCTTCGACATCTGCCTGAATGCCTGCCAGGGTCCGCCGCCAGACCATGCGACCCATGAGGAGTGCGACCGATTGTGCGACATGCCATGCGAGTCCTACCACGAAGGTTCGATCGCCCGTAACGAGGGCTTTACCTTGGACGGAGATGCCTACTTTGCCGCCATGCGCGCCGGCAATCGCATGCTCGAAGCCGCCAGACGTCGAGGCTACAACATCGAGGCGCGGCCGGATACAGCGGTCACCGAGGCGGTCAACGAACTGCTGGGACTGACCGGCGAAAACGGCCAGACCTTCTTGAACGTGAGCATCAAGCACCCGATCCGCGACCCCTACGAGCCCTGTACCGCCTGCCGGATCTACTACTACTACCGCCTGTACAACGTGATGATGCTGGTGGAAGTCTCGCAGGTGGTATCGGTGCCTCAGCCCCCGACTCCGGGATCGAGCGTTCGCACCTCCGAGATCCATTCGGCGAACCTGGACCACCAACACGTGAAGTTGGGAAGCGTCTACCTTCTCGACGAGAACCCAGAGTTCCAAAAGACCGAGGCGTGCGCCTGCAAGAGAGCTCAAAAGCCGGAGCGGCAGGTGGGCTTTATCCCCTCCACCTGGGATGGCACCCGCACCAGAACGATTCCCACCAGCACCGCGATGATGGACTACGGGCAGTTGGTGGCCTTCCACTCCATGAAGCCGGTGCAGTTCACGATTCACGGCCAGGACATGAACACCTGCGTCGCCAGCCTGGAGGGTCCTCCTGGCAGCACCGGCTTCTTACCGGCGGGCACACGCCTCGTCCCGAGTCGCGATGACATGCAGGAGATGCTCTTGGAGGAAGACGTCGAACTGGTGGCGGAAGTGGTGGCCTCGGTTGGCGGCCGATCGAACGCCAAGAAAATCCGCGTCATGTGCGCCCAGATGGAGAAGGAGACGCCGACTCCGGCGGTGCAGTATCAGGTTGCAGCCCCCCTTTCTCCAGCCCTCGCCCGCATGGCTCGGGATGTCGCGCGGTCTCCGATCAAGGGGCCGTGGGACCAGGCCCGCACCTGGCTTGCCACCGATCGGGCCGATTATGCGACGCTCGCCAAGCGACTCATCCCACCCCCCACCCCCGGACGCTTCCGCGAACTGGCTTTCGAGGTGCGGCGGTCTGGCGCCCGACGGGAGGTGCAGGCACACGTGGCGAGGGTCGTGACCGCTCCCATGCTCTTCGAGTTCGGCACCAACGAAGAAGCTTTGCGCTGGGGCATCGCCTCGGTGTTGAAACGCGAGCCGGGCGCCTTGCTGAAAGCCGCGCCGGCAGCCCCGATGCCGATGTTGGTCGAGAAGCGCCCGGGCGCGCCTCGCTTCGTCGCGATGCTCGCCCGAGTCCTAATGGCCAATCCGGCCGACGAGTCTCGCAAAGCTGCGCTCATGCTTCTGAAGGCCGGCGTCCCGGAGGCCGACCGGGCGGCCTTGCTCAGGGAGGGCGCTCTATCGTCTCTTCCGTTCTGGCTTGGATCGAGCAAGGAATCTCAGGCGCTCGATGCGCTACAGGTCTTTGCGCTGTACCGTCCCGCCCCGTGCGAGGAGGTGGTCAAGGGACTGGCGGAACGGAGCCCGTTCGAGAGCGTGCGCAAAGCCGCTGCGGCTGCCTTGGGCCGCTGAAGCTTGCGACAGGACGCTGCGCTGTTGCGAGCGCCGGTACCCCTAACTGGCTCGGCGCAGGCTCCCGACAATCTGTAATGCACCGGGAACGGTGTCAGGTAGCATGCGGATAGAAGCGAACGCCCCTGGAGAAGCGTCTCATAGGCATCAGCCGCGAGAAGGCGGGGGTCCCAAGGGGGCCCAGCAATCTAACGGGTTTGCCGGGTTGGACGTAGAACCGATGTAGAACCGGTCGAGTCGAAATCCATGAGCCGGTTCTAAAGGTGAGAATCGAAACAATATGTGGCAACGCTTTACAGAACGCGCACGGAAGGTCGTCTTCTACGCACAGGAGGAGGCGCAGAAGTTCGGAGAGGGTTACGTCTCGACCGAGCATCTTCTCCTCGGGCTCGTCCGTGAGTCCGACAGCGTAGCCGCCCGCGTGCTCGAAAAGCTCGGTGTGAGCTTGAACCGGATCCGAGCGGAGGTCGAAAAGCAGCTCCCGAGGGGAGATGCCCGGCCTAGTCAGGATATGACCCTGACCCCGAGAGCCAAGCGAGTCATAGACTTGGCCTACGATGAGGCTCGGAACCTCAACAACAACTACATCGGCACCGAGCACCTGCTCCTTGGTCTCATCCGAGAGGGCGACGGCCTGGCGGGCCGAGTTCTGGCCAAACTTGGCGTGGAGCTCGAAAAAGCCCGTCGAGAGGTCATGTCCCTACAGGACAACGAAACTCAGACCAAGACCGGGAGCCGCAGCTCGACCCAGAGCGGCTCCACCAAGACCCAAACGCTCGACGAGTTCGGCAGAGACTTAACCGAACTGGCTCGCGAAGGCAAGCTCGACCCAGTGGTCGGGCGCCATAGCGAGATCGAGCGGGTCATGCAGATTCTCTGTCGTCGCACGAAGAACAACCCATGCCTCATCGGTGAGCCTGGCGTCGGTAAGACAGCCATCGCGGAAGGGCTGGCGCTGCGCATCGTCAGCGGCGACATTCCGGAGCTCCTTCACAACAAGCGTATCGTCGCCCTCGACCTGGCCGGCCTCGTGGCCGGAACCAAGTACCGGGGCGAGTTCGAAGAGCGCATGAAGAAGGTGATGGAGGAGGTCCGGAAGTCAGAGGGGAACGTCATCCTCTTCATCGATGAGCTTCACACGCTCGTTGGGGCCGGTGCCGCCGAGGGCGCCATCGACGCCTCGAACATCATGAAGCCGGCGCTCGCACGCGGAGAACTCCAGTGCATTGGCGCCACGACCCAAGACGAGTTTCGCAAATACATCGAGCGCGACGCGGCTTTGGAACGCAGGTTCCAGGGCGTCAAGGTGCGCGAACCCTCCGAGGAGGAGGCGACGGATATCCTGAAGGGCCTGAGGGAGCGCTACGAGGCGCACCACCAGGTCGAGATCACGGACGACGCAATCAGTTCGGCCGTGCAACTCAGCCAGCGGTATATCACGGACCGGACCCTGCCCGACAAAGCCATCGACCTGATCGACGAGGCCGCGTCCCGAGTCCGGCTGCAGCAGAGCCTGCCGCCGGTCGACGTTCGGAACGACCGCGTCCGTCTGAACAAGCTGAAAACCGAGATCGAACACGTATCCAAGCGCGCTGAAGACGAGGACGAAGCCGTCGCGAAGCTCCAAGCGGAGATCGACGAGCTTGAAGCCAGCATTCAGCAGCGCGAGGAGGAGTGGAACGCTCAGGAAAAATCGGAGCCGATCGTTTCCGAGAACGAGATCGCCCAGATCGTCCAGAGCTGGACGGGCATCCCGGTCACGAAGCTGGTCGAGGCCGAGTCGCAGAAGCTGCTCCGCATGGAGGAGGATCTGCACGCTCGGATCATCGGTCAGAAGGACGCGGTTTCGGCCGTTTCGCGAGCGATTCGTCGAGCCCGCTCCGGCCTGAAAGATCCAAAGCGGCCGATGGGCAGCTTCATCTTCCTTGGACCGACCGGTGTGGGCAAGACCGAGCTGGCC
>DATLGQ010000204.1:0-18117 GCA_035540435.1 Fimbriimonadaceae bacterium | reverse complement strand
GGATCCGCCGCCTCCAGGCACGCCGCTATGTCCATCTTCCCATCGCCCAGGGCCTGATGGGGCTCGCCTTGGACGAGCGGACCATCCTTGACGTGCAGCAGCGGAGTGATCGAACGATACTCCCGCACGATTTCGGCTGGATCGTTCTGACCGAACGCCGCCGCCCAGTAGATGTCGATCTCGAGCTTCACCCCTGGCACCATCTCGAGCAGGTGCTGCATCTTGTACTTGCCGTCGATCTTCTCGTACTCGAACCAATGGTTGTGGAGGCAGAACTCCAGACCCGCCGAGCCCAGCGCCTCCACCGCGGGAGCGATGGTATCGGCCGTCCGGCGGATGTCGTCGACGGTTTCGTAATCCGCGATCCAGAAGCTCGTGACGAATTGCTTAACCCCCAGAGCCTGGCTAGTCTCGACGATCTGGGTGATGTTCTGGGGGTTGGGAATGGGCCCGAAGTAGCTCGACACAACCATCCCCATATCCTCGACTATCCGCCGGAACTCTTGGGGCGAGTAGCCATAGCCAAAGCCCTCGACACCCTCGTACCCGATGTCGGCGATACGCTGGAGGACCTCTACCGGGTTGCTCTCGGCGATGACGTCACGGACTGTGTAGAGCTGGATCGACAGCGGCTTCTTCACCATGGTTGCTGCAAGTATACGGCGACAGGCCAGCGCTCGGGGCATGCGGGCATAAAGGTATGTGGCGGCAAACCTAGACGACGATAATGGCTCCATCCACCCGGCCACGAAACCTGGTAATCCGCGCAGAGAAACTCGCTAGGTTCAGAAGAGGGCTGTTGTAGAATCCAGACGATGAAGCGTCTCTTGGTCCTTGCTACCTTTTGCTGCGCGCTGGGCGCCTCCGCTCAAACGGTCCTGTTCGACTCCATGACCGGCAGCACCACGACGTTCACAGGTAACACGCCCCACACCCTGATGGGCATGGGTTTCAACCTCGGGGTGAGCAGCCCCGCGATCGTCCGAGCGATGGACTTCGCTTTCACCAGCACCGCCGTCGCCACCTACACGCAGATTCAAGTTCAAGTTTCGTTCTTCGGCGTGGCGAACGGCGTCACGACGGGCAGCAACCCGGCGTTCGGCAACCTGATCGCGAGCCGGACCATCAACACGGGCGCCCGCACGACTGCGACGAACACCTCGTACGTCTTCGGCAGCTCTGCCGCTCCTGGCACCCCTGGTGTGACCTTTACCACGCCATTCACGTTGCCCACGGGCACAAACCTGGGGATCCAGATCTTGGTTTTGGGCGACACCGGCAGCGGCTTGCAGGTGACCGAGAACCTGACCCACCGACTGCGGCATACGGGCGCCTTCGCCGTGGGCTCGAACCTTCCGAGCAACGGCTACTATCGCAACGTGTCACAGCCGACCCCGGCGAATTCGCAGACGTCCCTTTTGGGCTCCGACTTTCGCACCCTTACCAATAGCCCTGCCAATACGGGCCTCTACTTCAGGCTTTACGGCGAGCCGGTTCCCGAACCGGCCACGATCCTCGGCCTTGGCCTCGGCGCGGCGCTCCTCGCGCGGCGGCGTCGCAAGCAGTAGCGCAGTCTCCCCCCTGCCTCCCTCCTCTCCGCGGAGGAGGGCTAGCTGAAGAGCCGAGTCGGGTTCTCGAGGTAGGCGCGAACCAGGTTCATGAAGCGCGCGCCCACCGCCCCGTCCACCACTCGGTGGTCGAAAGAGCCGGTGATGTTCATTCGGCGCCGGACCTCGATCTCATCGTCCTCGCCGACCACGACCTTCTTCCTCGCCGAAGCGATGGCGAGAATGGCCGCATTGGGCTGGTTGATGATCGCCACGAAGTCGTCGACGTCGAGCATCCCCATATTCGAGATCGCGAAGGTCGAGCCGCTCAGCTCGTCCGGCGTCAACTTGTTGGAGCGGGCTTTGCCGGCAAGGTCCCGCGAAGCCGCCGAGATTTGGCGCAGCCCGAGCTGATCCGCGTTCTTGATGACCGCCACCGTCAAACCGTCGTCCAAGGCGACCGCAAGCCCAATGTTCACCGATCCGTGCTGCGTCACCGTCTGGCCGTTGTAGGTCGCGTTGACGTTCGGCATCTCACGAAGAGCCAGCGCAGATGCCCGCACCACGAAGTCGTTTACCGATACCTTTCCACTCTCCTCCTCCTCGAACATCTCCCGGAGCGCCATAAGCTTCTCCACGTCCACCTCGACCGTGACGTAGAAATGCGGCACCTGCTGCTTGCTCTGGGTCGTTCGTTGCGCCGTGATCTGGCGCAGCCGATTGAGCTTGACCTCCTGATCCTCGCCCGCCTGTTCGGGCTTCGGCGCCGAGTATCCCGGCGCGCTGACCACGGCCGACTCCGGAGGCGAGGCCTGGATCACGTCCTTCTCCACGATGCGACCACCCGGCCCGGTGCCGCGTATCGCGCTGAGGTCCAGACCCTTCTCCGAAGCAATGCGACGAGCCAATGGGCTGGCGATCACGCGCCCAGTCGTCTTGCTTCCCATCTCAGAGGCCACCTGGGCCTCGACCTTCGCCGCTTCGGCCCCGACAACGCCCGGAGGCACGTCCTGCACCACGTCGCCTTCCGTGGATCCCGCTTCGGTGTGGTGCCCTGGCACCCCGACCTCGCCTCCCTTCCAGCCCTCGGGCAGCGCCTCGCCCTCCTTGACGATAGCCGCGATCGCATGACCTACCGGAACCGTGTCGCCACTCTTGATCAGGAAGCCCTGGAGGATGCCGGACGAGGGCGCTTCCAATTCGAGGGTGGCCTTGTCGGTCTGGATCGTGCCGATGACTTCTCCGCTTTTGACCTTGTCGCCCTCCTTCTTCAGCCACTCGAGCAGCGTGCCTTCCTCCATACCGTCGCCCATCTTGGGCATGATCACTTCCTGCATGCTTCCTCCAATGTTCCGCTGGCCTTGAGAATGCGCGCCCGATCAGGACGCCGGTCGGTCGCGCTCCTCGTCCGGAGCGTGAAGCAGATTACCTTCCGTCCCATCCGCCTCCCGGAGTCCCTCGACATCCAGGTCGAACGTGTACCGATATAGCTTTCGGCCGCCCTCGATCTCGATGGTCTCTCTGCTCAACTTGATAGGGTCTTGTTCCACTTTGCCGCCTCCAGCGCCAGAGCCGCCCCGCCCAGCGTTCCCGCATCCTCGATCCGCTGCGCCTGCACGATCTTTGAATATTCGTAGAGTGCCGGGATCGCCACGTTCCGGGCGCTGCGTCTCGCTGGTCCCAGCAGCCACTCGCCGGCCTTGGCGATCTGGCCGCCGATCGCCACCACCTCCGGCGCAAACACGTTGATGCAGTTGCCGATCCCCACCCCCAGCATCTCACCGACCTCGGCCCACACCTCGATCGCCAGCTCGTCGCCCTGATCAGCCGCCTCGCTCAGATGCCGCGGCGACAGTCGCGCCAGGTCGCCGCCTACCATATCCATCAGGGCGGACTTTCGGCCGCGCATCAGTCGGTGGACGGCCCTTTTCACGATCGCGTCGCGCTGGCAGAAAGCCTCCAAGGCGCCGTAGCTGCCCGCCGAGCAGTCGGGCCCGTGGTGGTGAATGACCATGTGGCCCAGCTCAGCCCCGCCTTGGTTGCCGCCCAACAAGACGAGTGGCCCGCCGGCCTGCCCAAACACGGCGTCCGGCGCCATGACGACGCCTCCCCCGATGCCGGTACCCACGGTGAGCATGACCAGGCATTTGGCGCTGCCCCAGCCGGTGCCGAAGAGGTACTCGCCAAGGGCCGCCAGGTTGGCATCATTTCCCAAGTGGATGGGCAGCTCGATCAGCTTGCTAAGTGGGTCCCGCAGCGGCTGGTCCTTCCAGTGATAGAACACCCCGTTCTCGAACCGGCCGAAGTTTGGAGCCCACCTTACGACCCCCGCCGCATCGTCCACCACCCCCGGCACCGCGATGCCGACCGAGGTCGCCGGACACTCAGCCGTGTCCACCGCCTGCCGAATGACCGACGCGATGGAGGCAAAAACATGTTCGGGCCCTTCCTTGGCCCGCGAAGGCTCGCTGAACTTCGGGCCCGCGGATGTACCGTCTTGATGGTAGGCGGCCGCGCGCACGTTGGTTCCGCCCAGGTCGACACCGATCACGCACGTGGGCTGCACGCGTGGATTTTACATCTGCGTCAACTCGCGGCCCTCGAGGAGCGACCTACATAGGGGTGGGACCTGCAGCGACGGACGTCAAAGAAAGCGTACATTAGAAGCTGGGGACAGAGGAGAGTAACGATTGGGAGAAGTGATGGGTGATTTGCGAGTAAGCGCGCAGCACGTAGCCGAAGCGGCCCAACGGATGGTCGAAGAGATCGAGAGGGTGATCGTTGGCAAGACCTTGACGGTCCGCAATGCGGTGATGGCGCTGCTCTCCAACGGCCACGTCCTGATCGAGGACATCCCCGGCGTGGGCAAGACGACCCTCGCCAAGGCCATCGCGCGGAGCATCGGCGGTGAGTTCCGCCGCGTCCAGTTCACTCCCGACCTGCTGCCCCAGGACATCACCGGCAGCTCCATCTACAACCAGAAGACCGCTGAGTTCGAGTTCCGGCCCGGCCCGATCTTCGGAAACGTGGTGCTCGTCGACGAGATCAATCGGGCCACCCCGAAGACCCAATCCGCCCTGCTGGAGGCCATGGAGGAGCGTCAGGTCACGACTGACGGAATCACCCGCCTCCTGCCGGTTCCCTTCTTCGTGATCGCCACCCAGAACAACCTGGAGATGACCGGCACCTATCCCCTTCCAGAAGCCCAGCTCGATCGCTTCTTCGCCCGCATCTCGCTCGGCTACCCCAGCCGCGAAAGCGAAGCCTCGATCCTCGACCAGCAACAGGTTTCTCACCCGCTCGAGCTCGTGAAAACGGTCGTGACGCCAGAGCACATGAGCGAACTGCAGGCCGCTATCCGGGACGTCTTCGTCCACGAAACCGTGAGGAACTACATCGTCGACGTAGTGCGTGCCACCCGAGAAAGCAACCAGCTGCTCATGGGATCCTCACCCCGAGGTTCCCTGCACCTGATGCGCGCCGCCCAGTCGGTAGCCGCTATGCGGGCCATGGACTTCGTGAGGCCTGACGACGTGAAGGATGTGGCTGGGCCGGTGCTGGCCCACCGTGTCCTGCCCAGGCCCGAGCTCCGGGCCAAGGGCGTGACCCCGGAGGAAGTGATCGAACGCATCCTCGATACCGTCCCCGCCCCCATACCCGTTGGCTAAATGAGAAACCCCGCCGGCGTCGCCCTTACGACCGCCGCGCTATTCCTGGCGCTGGTCGCGGTGCTGCTCTACTCGAACTCCCTGTTCTACATGAGCACCGCCATGATCGCCACGATTGCCGCCAGCCGCATCCAAGCCCATCTCTCGGTGCGCGGGCTTCGTTTCGAGCGAACTGCACCGGAGGCGGTGAGTGCGGGTGAGCTCGTGACGGTCGAGATCACCGTCTGGAGCGAGCGCCAGATTCGACGCCCGTTGGTGACGATTCTGGATGGGCTGCCCAAGCGTCTGCCGGTCGAGGAGCTCTCCCTCAGCCTGCCCATCGCGCCGGCGTTCGACATCCCGGTTCGCACCCAGTACCAGTTCCGCCCGATGAAACGCGGCCGCTATAGCTGGAACACCTTGACGGTCGTCGGCACCGACGCGCTGGGGCTCGTCTCTATGCAGAAGAGCTACCAAACTGCGCCCGCAGAGCTCACCGTCCTCCCGAACCCCCTGCCCGTCAACGTGGAGTTGCCCACCGCCTCCGGATGGGGAACCTTCGAAGTCGAGCACGGCAAGTCGCGCGGAGCCGGCATGGAACCTCGCGGCATTCGCGAGTACGCCAGCGGCGACCCGATGCGACACGTCCACTGGCGCTCCAGCGCGCGCACCGGCCAACTCCTGGTGAAGGAGTTTGAGGCCGGCGCCCAGGGCTCGGCGGCCTTCGTCATCCAGCAGACTTCGGGATCGGAGGTTGGACGAGGCGCATACACCACTTTGGAGATCATGTGTGGGCATATGGCCTACCTGTCCGACAAGCTCCTCCGACAGGGCACCCAGGTGTACTTCCCGGGCCTCGAGTCCGGCACTCCCCGAGGCGCTGTCCGCGAGCGCATACGCGACATCCTGGAGTTACTTGCGAGTGTCCAGGCCGACAAGCCGGAACCGGTGTCCGAGGCTCTCTCCCGCGCAAGAATGGACATGCCTCCCGGCAGCGTCGTGTATGTGCTGGTCGCCCTGGCCGATCCAGGGCTCCCTGCCGCCATCGAACGCTTCCGCAGCTCCGGCAACCACCTCGCAGTCCTCATCTACGACCCGCGAAAATTCGCCGGCCATAAGACTCCGCTCAAGGGCATGCCCGCTAGCGATATCGAGTTTATGGAGCGGCTGCGGACAGCCGGAGCGAGCGTCATCTCGATGCCAGTGGAGGTCCGAGACTCGTGATTCATGCCCACCGGCAACGGCTCTCCGAGCTCGGCATCCTCGACTACGTCTTGAGCGCGACCGGATCGGCCCTGGCCACCTATTCAGCCGGCATGGCGCTCTCGAACGCCCCGCTTGGGCTCTTCTTCACCGGCTTCGTCATCCTCGGCACGTTCTTCAGCTACTTCATGAGCCGCGTGTTCCGCACTCCGGGCGCTCAGCTTGCGAGCGGCTTTTTGTACGCCGCTGCGCTCCTCATTGCCTTCTTCCTGGCGAGGCGGTTCAACGCCATGCTGCCGGACGGCGGCTTCCCCTGGCAGCTGATGGTCGGCGGGATGCTGTGCTGGATGCTGATGTTCGGCAGCTTCTTCGCTTGGCGGGACTCGACCCTTCTCTTCCAGGCGGTGCCCTCGATCGCCCTCTTCGGGATGGTGGGCACCTGGGATACCTTCCAGGGGGCCGTCGTCGCCTTCTTCGTGTTCCTCCTCTGCCTGGCCACTCTTTTTGCCCGCACCCATGCCCGGCTCATGCTCATGCAGGCCAAGCGCAGCGGATACCTCGGGCACCGCGCGAGAGATGACGCGCCGAGCGACGCCGACCTCGACGTCATGCAGCGCGGTCCGTGGCGCTGGATGGCCGGACCCGAGTGGGCTCTTGCATCCGCGGCCGCCGTCGTCATGGTCAGCCTGCTGGGCGCGCCGCTCTTGCAGGAGTCCGTGCGGGGCGTCTCCGAAGCCGTCCGTATCCGCGTTCCGCTGCCGCCCCAGATGCGCGCTCCGCGCACCGTGGCCGCCGGCGGAGGATTGGAGGCGACGATCGGCAACGGGCCCATCCCCCTTTCGGACACCCCGGTGATCTACGCCCGGATGGATCAGCCTCGCTATCTCCGGGCCCGAACCTATGACCAATTCACCGGTCGCGGCTGGCGAACCACCTACTACGCTCAGAACAACCAGCCGATCGAGCCCGAGCGCCTGGCGGAACTCGCCCGCACCCTCATGCGGAACCCGCAAACCATTCGGGTGGAACTGGAAATCGTGGGTGGATTGCACTCCAGCCTGCCGGCGCCCGGCTATGTCACCTCCGTCGACATCGGCCAGCTTCGCCACCGCACCGACGGAACGATCGACATCCCAGGTACAGCCACCGCCCTGCCCCGGGTTCGGGTGAGGACCATGGTGGCCGACGACAGCGTCGTTCCCGAAAAGACCGAAGCCAGCCTCCAGCGCCAGCGATTCCTGGATTCGGACTTCGTGCGGCCGGCGGTCGTGCGGTTTTTCGAGGAAGCGGCCTTGGAGGGCCAGACCGACTATGAGCGAGCGCGGCTCGTAAAGCGCGCCATCGAGCGGCAGACGAGATACAACATCAACGCGCCCGCGGTTCCCGCTGGCAGCGACCCGGTCGAGTACTTCCTGTTTCAATCGAAGGAAGGCTACTGCGACCTGTTCGCCTCCGCCATGGTCCACGGGGCCCGCACCCTCGGCATTCCGGCACGATATGTCACCGGCTACCTCCCCACCCCCGGCGATGTCGACGAAAGCGGCCGCTTCATCGTCCGCTCCCGGGACGCCCACGCCTGGGCAGAGCTGTACTTCGTGGGCGTCGGGTGGGTAGCGTTCGATGCGACTGAAGGGGCCGAGGCCGTGCCCGGAGGAGAGCGCGGCGCCACCAATGAATCGAGCCTGCCGCTTTGGGTGCGAGCAGCCCTCTGGAGCCTGGGCGGCGGCGTCGTCTTGGGGGTCGCTTACTTCCTCATCCGCAGAATCCGGATCGTGCGGCCCGTGCCAGGTCAGCGAGAGCAGGTCGCCCGCCTGATGTCCTCCTTCCTGGCCAGCGTTGAAACCCGCGCGCGCCTGCCCCGCCTTGCCAGCCAGACTTCGAGCGAGTACATCGCCGGCATGAACGGACAGCTCGGTCCCGCCAAGCCAGCCGCCCTGGAGCTCGACGAGCTCCTGGTCGTGGCGATGTACGCCCGCGACGAGCCCGACGAAGCCCGCATCGCCGAGCTGCGCCAACGCCTGCGGGAGTTCCGCCAGACTCTGAAGAGGACGCGGGCTGCTTAGTTCGATCCAGTCGCCCCCTTCTCGGCTGCGGTTGGCCCCCTCATCGTCGCCTCTGCCGTTGACGAACTGCCCGCAGCAGGTAGCCTGATGCCCTTGAACTTCGACCTCGAAAAGGCGATCTCCCACCGCGTCGTGCTCCTCTCCGGTGGGGAGGAGGCGCTCAGGCTGCGCGCCTTCCGACAGATACTCGCCTCGCCCGCCGTCGATGAGTTCGATCTCGAGACATTCCAGGCCGGCGAAGTCGAACCTGCCGCCTGGATCGGAGCCGCCTCGACCGCCCCCTTTCTGGGCCAGCGACGCACCGTCGTCGTCCGGAACGTGCTGCGCTGCGAGGACCCTGGCCCACTCGCGCAGGGCCAAATGAGCCTGTCGGGCCTGCCGGAGACCGCGCTGCTGGTCTTGGTCGTCGACGACGAGGTGGGGGACGACAATCGACAGCGCAAGCTCGTGACGATCCGCAAGCAATGGGAGAAGGTCGTCGCAGGGGCCAAGGGACTGGTGGCGAGCTTCTCAGTGGACGCAAAGGGCTTGAGGCAGAGCATCAAGTCGGAAGCCAAGCGGCTGGACGCCGGCATCTCGGAGCCGGCCGCTGAGATGCTTGCCGAGATGACGGGCAACAGCCTCAGCCGCTCGCTCGAGGAACTCGAGAAGCTCGCACTCTACGTCGGAAAAGATGCTCAGATTCGGGAGGCCGACGTCAAGGCGGTGGTCGTCCCCACCCGCGAATGGAACATCTTCACCTTGGTCGATGCGGTGGTGGCGGGCGACGCAGGCGCCGCGCTACGTCAACTTCGAATCGTATTGGGGGGATCGAAACCTGAGGATGCCGCCTTCCGATCCGTGCTGCCGATGCTCTCCCGCCAGTTCCGCCTCCTTTGGCAGGCGAGGATGTGCCTTGACTCGAGAGTTGATCCCATGAACGCTCCGGATGAGCTGCTGGCCCTCTTTCCCGCCAAGCCCCGGCTGAGCTCGGAAGGCGACTACGTCCAACGCAAGACCATGAATGCGGCGAGGCAAGTGGACTATGCCCGCCTCCAAGCCTGCATGGCGGAGCTCTCCGACTGCGACGCCCGGCTCAAGGGACTACTCCCCTCCTTTTCGGCCTCCGAGGCCTTGGAGCAAATGGTGCTGCGGATGGTACAGGTGATGAGCAAAGTGCCCGCCTGAGCCCTACCAGGCGTAGCCTTCAGGCGCTGGCTTGAAGCCGGGGAAGATCTCCTCCAGCCGGGCCAAGGTGGCGCGGTCCAGCTCGATCTCAAGCGCGCGCATCGATCCGTCGAGTTGGTCCATCGTTCGCGGGCCGATGATCGGCGCGGTCACCACCGGATTGTGCAGCAGCCACGCCAGGGCCACGTCCGCCGGCTGTTCGCCCATCTCCGCGCACAAGGTCTCCCAGGCCTCCAGCTTCGGACGGTGCTTCTCGATGGCTTCGCGCATGTGGTCTGCGGCCCGTCGCCCCTGCTCGATCTTCTGGAGCACGCCGCCCAGGAGCCCACCGGCGAGCGGCGACCACGGAATGAGCCCCAAGCCATAGTCTTGGCAGGCTGGAATGACCTCCAGTTCCACGTGCCGGGCGTTGAGGTTGTAGAGCGACTGCTCGCAAACCAGGCCCAGGAAGTGCCGCCGCTTGGCCGCCTCGTTGGCCTTGGCGATGTGCCAGCCGGCGAAGTTGGAGGAGCCCACGTAAAGGACCTTGCCCTGCTGCACCAGCAGCTCCATCGCCTGCCAGATCTCCTCCCAGGGCGCCTCCCGGTAAATGTGGTGCATCTGGTAGAGGTCGATGTAGTCGGTCTTCATCCTCTGCAGGGAAGCGTCGCAAGCCCGCCGAATGTGCAGCGCCGATAGCCGGGAGGTGTTGGGCCAATCGCCCATATCCCCGTAAACCTTCGTCGCCAGAACCACCTTCTCGCGCCGGCCCCCGCCCTGGCCGAACCAGTTGCCAAGGATGCGCTCCGTCACGCCCTCGCCCTTCTTCCAGCCGTACACGTCGGCCGTGTCGAAGAAGTTGATGCCGAGCTCCAACGCCCGGTCCATGATGGCGAAGCTGTCTGGCTCGCTCGTGTGCGGGCCGAAGTTCATGGTGCCAAGGCAGAGGGGGCTGACTTTGAGGCCGGTGCGCCCGAGGTGGCGATATTCCATTCCCGCTGGTTTACCTGCTTCGCAGCCATTCGAGGGAGCGTCGAAACAGCTCGTCGATGCCGAATCCGTAAACCTCCCGGAGCGCCTCGTCAGCAGGTTCCTGACCCGTGATCAGCATCTTCAGGTCGGTCCAGCGGCTGTTGTTTCCGAACGCCGCCAGTAGTCCGGCCAATCCCCTTTGTCCTGCGGTTTCGACGAGGTATCTGCCAATCCATGCCGATTGCTGGTAGGCCAGCCACACCTCTTCCCTACCCTCAGGATCCTCCCGGTCTTCCAGAAATGCCTGGTCCAGCTCCTTCGGCTGCAACCACTCGACCGCTCCACGGGCGAAGTCGCGCGCTTCTCGCTCGTCGGCGCCCCCGCCCATTGTCATCGCGACCGCTTCGTCGAGCCAGCGCGGGCATCGATCGGCGGTTGCCACGAGCACCGCCACATGCGCGTACTCGTGCCGCATGGCTTCAGGGAGCTCGTATGGATCCAGGACGGCCGACCGCGGGAGGCAAATCTTGGCGTACGGAGTCTTGTCCTCACAGAAGCCCTGCCGATTCGGGGTCCACGGGGCATCGACCTCTTCAGAGAAGATCGTGACGAGCACGGGCGGTCGCTCGGCCGCCTGAAGGCGAGCCGCGACCGACTCCGCGTGTGCGGCCAGATCTTGCCCAAGTCGCAGGGGCTCAACCGGAAGCTCGGCTTCGATGGCCTCGACTTCGAGCCACTCGTTGATGCGGTGGCGGGTGGCACGCTGTCTGGTGATCGCTTCGGCTTCCAGAAGGCGGTACCACGTGAGGCCCCGCCCAGCGGTCCCCACGCCCAGTGCCCGAGCTTGCTCGAACGCTTCCTCGACCCGGTCTTGATCGTAGAGATCGGCGACGAGTCGGTAGGCCTCGGATTCGCCGGCGCCACCATAACGGGACGAGAGCGCAGTCCAATCGCTCATCTACCCTAAATGTGGATCGGGAACCGGCTGCATAGCGCCTTCACGTCCTCCCGGACCTGCCCCAGCTCCGCCTCATCTTCCCGGTTCATCAGGCAACGGTCGATCAAGTCCGCGATCTGCCGCATCTCGGGTTCCCGCATCCCCCGGGTGGTAACCGCCGGCGACCCCAGCCGGATGCCCGACGTAATGAGCGGCGATTTGTCGTCCCAAGGCACCGCGTTCTTGTTGGTCGTGATGTGCACCGCGTCGAGAACGTTCTGGGCGAGCTTCCCGGTCAAGCCCTTCGACCGCAGGTCGACCAGCATCAGATGATTGTCCGTGCCCCCGCTGATGACGTGATACCCCTTCTCGATGAGCGCCTGGGCCAACGCCTGCGCATTTAGGATCACCTGCTGGGCGTACTCGCGAAAGGCCGGCTGCAGATTCTCGCCAAATCCGACCGCCTTCGCGGCGATCACGTGCTCGAGCGGCCCACCCTGAATGCCGGGGATCACCATCGAGTCGAGCAGCTCGGACACCATCTTGGTGCGGCCACTCTTCGGCGCCACCTGCCCCCAGGGGTTCTCGAAGTCCTTACCCAGCAGGATCATCCCGCCGCGTGGCCCGCGCAAGGTCTTGTGGGTGGTGGTGGTCACCACGTGCGCATGCTCGATTGGACTTGGCAGCAGCCCCTTGGCGATCAATCCGGCCGGATGGGCGATGTCGGCGAACAGGAATGCACCCACCGAGTCGGCGATCTCGCGAAAGCGCCTGTAATCGATCGCGCGGGAGTAGGCGCTGGCGCCGACGGTGATCATCTTCGGGCGCACCTGCTGTGCGAGGTCGTAGACCTGGTTGTAATCGATGGTCTCGGTTTCTTTCGATATGCCGTAAGGGGTGAAGTCGTACATCTTGCCGGTGAAGTTGACCGGCGACCCGTGTGTGAGGTGACCCCCGTGGCTCAGGTCCATGCCCAGGATTCGGTCACCCGGCTGCACGAACACAAAGTAAACGGCCATGTTGGCCTGGCTCCCGCTGTGGGGCTGCACATTGACGTACTCGGCCCCGAACAGCTCCTTCGCCCGGTCGCGGGCTAGGTCTTCAACCTCGTCCACCACCTCGCAGCCTCCGTAGTAGCGATTGCCCGGATACCCTTCCGCGTACTTGTCGGTCAGCACGCTCATCATCGCCTGCCGAACGGCGAGGCTGGCGATGTTCTCGCTGGCAATGAGCTCCAGGTTGTGTTCCTGTCGTTGCTCCTCCTTGCGAATGAGCTCGGCAATGGCGGGGTCCGCGCTCGACAGGTCCTGTCGGTGCTGGCTGATGGGAGGGCTGGCGGCCATGGTGCGATTATGGCGTGAGGCAATCCCGCACCCTCCCTGGCCGCTATCTCGTATTACAATAAGAGCCGAAAGATGAGAACGAGCAACCCATTTCTCAAGGAAGACACCTTCAGCCGCCATGCCTACCTGACCGGCGAAGACCCGGCGACGCTGATGACGGTCAAGGGCACCGCCAACAAGTGCCTGATCATGCTCGCCCTGGCCATGGTGACTTTCGGCTTGACCTGGTACGGCGTCGAGCAGCGAGGGCCGCAGGCAATCTTCCCCTACATCATCGGCTCAGCCTTGGGCGGCCTCGTTCTGGCCCTCATCATTGCTTTCAAAGCTCATCTGGCGCCGGTACTGGCGCCCGTCTACGCGCTGGTCAAAGGGATCGTCCTCGGCGGCCTGTCGGCGGTGCTGGAGATCAAGTTCCCGGGCATTGCCTTTCAAGCGGTGGGGATCACCATGGGCGTATTCCTCACGATGCTGGTCGTCTATCGCTCCGGCCTGATCACCGTCACGCGCCAATTCATGATCGGGGTTGTTGCCGCCACCGGTGGCATTGCCCTGATCTACCTCGTCAGCATCATCGCGAGTTGGGGCTTCGGCTATCACATTCCCTTCATCCATGAAGGCGGGCCCATCGGAATCGGCTTCAGCCTCTTCGTGATGGTCATCGCCGCGCTCAACCTGGTACTCGACTTCCACTTCATCGAGAAGGGCGTCGAGCAGGGCGCACCAAAGGAGATGGAGTGGTACGGCGCCTTCGGCTTGATGGTGACCCTCTTCTGGCTATACATCGAGGCGCTGCGTCTGCTGGCGAAGCTTCGCCGGTAGACTAGGCCTCTAGCCATGTCCCTCGCCCACAACATCGCCCGTTTCGCCTGCAACCTACGCTACGAAGACCTTCCACAAGAGGCGGTGCACGAGGTCAAGCGACGGCTGATCGACTCCATGGGATGCGCCATGGGCGCGTGGCTGGCCGAGCCGGCGAAAATCGCCCGGCAGCTCGCGATGTTCTCGAGCAGCGACATCGGGGCCACCGTGATCGGCACCAGTCACCTTTCCACTCCCGAGAACGCCGCGTTTGCCAACGGGGTGATGTTCCGCTACCTCGACTACAACGACACCTATCTCAGCAAGGAGCCGGCTCACCCGAGCGACAACCTCGCCGCCATCCTGGCCATCGCCGACGCCTTCGACCTCGACGGGAAGGACGTGATTCTGGCGGCTGTCGTCGCCTACGAGGTCCAATGTAGGCTGTGCGACGCCTATTCGATCCGTGCGCGCGGATGGGACCATGTGACCTACGGCTCCTTCAGCACCGTCGCCGGCTGCGGGGCAATGCTCGGCTTCGACGAAGAGACGATGGTGCACGCCCTGGGCCTTTCAGGAGTGCCGAACAACGCCATGCGGCAGACTCGCGTAGGCGAGCTGAGCATGTGGAAGGGCTGCGCGTTCGCCAACGCCTCGCGCAACGGCGTGTTCGCCACCTTGCTGGCCAACATGGGCATGACGGGCGCGAGCCAGGTGTTCGAGGGCCAGATGGGCTTCTTCAACGAGGTTTGCGGCGGCGACCAATTCGACATCCCGGTCTGGGGTGGCAAGGGCGAACCCTTCATGATCAACCGTACCTACATCAAGAAGTACCCGGCCGAGTATCACAGCCAGAGCGCGGTGGACTGCGCTTACGAGATCATGGCCCAGCACGGCGGACGCTTGACGCCGGACGAGGTCGAGTCTGTGGAGATCGCGACCTTCAACGCCAGCTACGAGATCATAGGCGGCGAGCCCGAGAAGTGGCGCCCGCAGAGTCGCGAAACCGCCGACCACTCCCTGCCCTACATCACCTGCGCCGCTATGGTCGACGGCGAGGTGACGATGGCCACTTACGCCGAGAAGCGGTTCCGGGACGAGTCACTTCTGAGCCTGGTGGCCAAGACGAAGGTGGTGCCGGACGCGGAGCTGAACGAGCTGTACCCCGAGCAGGGCATCCCGAACCGGGTGACGGTGCGGCTGAAGGATGGGCGCGAGTATGTGTCGCGCGTGGACGCGCCGCGGGGACATGCGCTGAACCCGATGGACGATGCCGAGGTCGACGCCAAGTTTCATTCGATGGCGGACCTGATGCTGGGCGAGCACGCGGCCGAGGACGCTCTGACGGAGATGTGGCAGCTCGACCAGCAGGACGAGCTGCACGATATCTTCTCGGCGATGATCGTCTAGGTAGTACTTGCCACAGTCCGTTCCATCGGCTAGGCTGGGATCATGAAGAAGTTCTTGCTAGTGGCGGTGGCCGTCCTTGCCGCCTCCGCTACCACTCTGGGGTTGCGCCAGGTGGTCGTCAGCGCCAGCATCGCCCGCTCGACAGGCAAGTTTCAGGGATGCGGCCAGGCCGGCAGTGGGGGCGACTTCATCCTGAATGCGCTCAAGAACCGGGATCGCCCAGGCGATGAAGCTCTTGGAATGACACTGGATCAGGTACGCGATGCGCCATTCCCGCTCGCACTCAGTCAGGGCGAGAAAGATCGCGCTCGCTGGAGCCCCGCGGCCCTCGAGGAGATCGTACCGTGGGAGGACCGCTACGCGCTCATCGAGGGCTACTTGATTTTCGAGAAGAAGATGGGCAAGGAGAGTTGCAACTGCGACAGCGCGACGAACGTGGATTGGCACCTCAATCTAGACAGCCAGCCGAGGCGGCTGGAGGCAGGCAAGCCGGTTCTGCGAGACAGTATGGTGGTGGAGGTGAGCCCGCGCACTTTGGCCAAGCATCCGTCTTGGAGCCTTGCCACGCTTCGAAACTTTGTTCGCGACGGCACGCGGGTGCGCATCAAGGGCTGGCTACTGTGGGATCAGGAGCATCACGAGCAACTGCAGGCGAGCGCGGGCGCGGACGCCAAGCGTGCGACGCTCTGGGAGATCCATCCGGTGCACGCCATCGAGTATTGGGACGGCAACGCGTGGCGTGTCCATTGAGGCGGAGCGGCTGGCAGAAAAAGAAAGGCTCCCATGGTTGGGAGCCTTTCGAAAAGTTATCTATCCGGGCAGCGCGCTTATCTCCCGGGCTCTCGCGAGCCAAGTACTTCCGCCGCTGAGGAGCTTAACTGCCGTGTTCGGGATGGGAACGGGTGTTTCCTCCTCGCCATGACCACCCGAATAGAATTCGTGTGAGCGCCAAGCGCTTAGAGAGTTGCACAGTGGAAAGCTAGATTCAAAGCACCGTTCATATCTCGGAAGGTGCTTAACGTATAAGCCCTCGGCCAATTAGTATCGCTTAGCTCAATACATTGCTGCACTTACACCTGCGACCTATCACCCGGTAGTCTTCCGGGGGCCTTACTCATATGATGGGAAACCTAATCTTGAGGTGGGCTTGGCGCTTAGATGCTTTCAGCGCTTATCCCTGCCCGACGTGGCTACCCAGCGTCTGCGCCTGGCGGCACAACTGGTACACCAGAGGTCGGTTCACTCCGGTCCTCTCGTACTAAGAGCGACTCCTCTCAAGTTTCCTGCGATCGTAGTGGATAGGGACCGAACTGGCTCACGCCGTTCTGAACCCAGCTCGCGTGCCGTTTTAATCCGTGAACTCCGGAACCCTTGGGACCTTGTACAGCCCCAGGATACGACGAGCCGACATCGAGGTGCCAAACCATGCCGTCGCTGTGAGCGCTCGGGCAAGATCAGCCTGTTATCCCCGGGGTAGCTTTTATCCGATGAACCCTGGCGTGCCCACGCACCACCAGAGGGTCACTTAGCTCGACTTTCGTCCCTGCTCGACTTGTTTGTCTCGCAGTCAAGCGCACTGTATACCTATACGCTCAACGGCTGATTTCCAACCAGCCTGAGTGCACCTTTAGGCGCCTCCGTTACCTTTTAGGAGGCGACCGCCCCAGTCAAACTACCCGCCTAAGATTGTCTCGTTACCCGATCAGGGCAACGGTTAGTGAACCAGCTAAGCGAGGGTGGTGTTCCATTGGTGCCGAAGCTCCCACCTACGCTCTACACGCTTAACCAATTCACAATCTTAGGGTGTAGTAAAGCTCCACGGGGTCTTTCCGTCCTACTACGATTAACCCGCATCTTCACGGGTGCTACATTTTCACCGAGCTTCTCGTTGAGACAGTTCCCAAGTCGTTACGCCTTTCATGCGGGTCGGTATTTAGCCGACAAGGAATTTCGCTACCTTAGGACCGTTAGAGTTACGGCCGCCATTCACCAGGGCTTCGATTCGGTGCTTCGGGTTGCCCCTAACACCTCCTGTTAACCTACTGGCATTGGGCAGGCGTCAGCCCCTATACTTCGACTTTCGTCTTAGCAGAGACCTGTGTTTTTGGTAAACAGTCGCCTGGGATGCTTCGCTGCGGCCCCTTGCGGGGCGCCCCTTATCGCGAACTTACGGGGCCCATTTGCCTAGTTCCTTAACGAGAGTTCTCTCGAACGCCTTAGTCTCCTCGACTCACCTACCTGTGTCGGTTTGCAGTACGGCTTGATACATCATTAACGCTGAGGAGATTTTCTCGGCCCCCCTCTGTCCCAGTTCGTTCACCCCGAAGGGATCCCTTCCCCCTGGTCGGCCTTTCCGCCACTCTTTCAAGTGGCCCAGCCTTCCAGTAGCCCGCAACAACCAACGGTGCGGGATGGAACGTCGAGAAGCGTCTTTCCATCGCTGATATATCAAGGTCCGGAATTTCGACCGGATGTCCATCGGCTACGCCTTCTGGCCTCGCCTTAGGTGCCGCCTAACCTCCGTCTGACGAACATAGCCGGAGAAACCTTAGGTTTTCGGCGCAGGGGATTCTCACCCCTGTAATCGCTACTCATGCCTGCATTCTCACTTGTATGCGCTCCACCAGTGCTCACGCTCTAGCTTCACTGCTGCATACAACGCTCCCCTACCGAACTATCATTCGATAGATCCCGAAGCTTCGGAGGTGGACTTTAGCCCCCTTACATTATCCGCGCGAGATCACATTCGGCCAGTAAGCTGTTACGCACTTTTTAAAGGATGGCTGCTTCCAAGCCAACCTCCTGGCTGTTTACGCGATCTCACATCGTTTCACACTTAGTCCACGCTTGGGGCCCTTAGCTGTCGATCTGGGCTATTGCCCTTTTGACGATGGAGCTTAGCCTTCACCGTCTCACTGCTATGCTTAAGATATGGTATTCGGAGTTTGGTTGGGTTCGGTAAGCTGGTAGGCCCCCTAGCCCATTCAGTGCTCTACCCCCATATCTCAACGCATAACGCTGCACCCAAATGCATTTCGGGGAGAACCAGCT